>QHOR01000026.1 GCA_003219395.1 Verrucomicrobiota bacterium
AAGAAGGAATCCATCGTATGCCCCGCCGGCACCGGGTATTCCGGAAATTCATACCCGAGATTTTCGAGCGAAAACATGAGCCGCTCGGCCAGGCGCGATGTGTTTTCAATTGTTGTTTCCGGCAAATCCGGGAAAATTGCTCGCATTTGCCCATCGCTCTTCAGATGCCGCTCGGCATTTTGCGTCAGCAATTTTCCCGCAGCATCCAAATGCGTGTGCTCTCGAATACAGCTGAAGACATCAAGCACTTCGCGCCCGTACGGCTTCGCGTATTTCACACCGTTTGTTGCCAGGAGCGATAATCGGTATCCGCGTGCCAGATCGATCAGTTCGCGATTAACGCGTTCTTCACCCCGAATGAAATGTCGCTGAATTTCAACGAAAACATTTTCGCAGCCAAACGTGTCGATCAAAAATCGGGCGCGATCCGCAGATTTGTAGGGCGTTTGACGCGCTCGGTAAATGCATCCTGCGTTCGCGGACTTTTTCCGCTTCGTAAACCCATAGAAGTTCGTTTTGGCAGAATGCCAAAAGTCCGAGCTGGACTCGCATTAGCACGCTGCAAATGTGCGCTCCCCGATCCAAAGAGCGCTACCAATCCTTTCGCAAATTCCGGTAGCTCATCCCATCGCACCGTGCATTTTCCTTTCTCGCTGCGCAGATGTGCCTTGGTCAGCAGCTCGCACAAATTTTTGTAGCCGGTGCGATCTTCAACCAGCACAGGAAGCACTGCGCCGTCTTCCATCAACACTTCGCAGCCAATGATCGGGCGGACATTATGTTCACGCGCAGCGACGGAAAATCGTTGCGCACCATACACCCCGTTGCGATCGAGCAACGCCATCGCCGGCATTTCCAGTTCGGCGGCGACCTCGGCTAATTGCTCTGGGAATGAACCGCCGCGCAGAAAGCTAAATGCGCTGCACGCATGAAGTTCGACGTAGGACATGGCACATCATCCGGAGCGCGAGCGAAGCACCTCTCCCAGAAAGCATTGATCACGCTGGAGACCGGGAGTGTTCAATTTTCGTTTTGTGAGATCTCTCGCTCCGCTCGAGATGACAATTTCAATCATAGATCCCGTCAATTTTCCAGCTTGCCTCCGATTCATGACAACGAACCAGTTCTCCAGTCTCCAATTGCAGATCCCAGTCTGCGAGTGCCCACAGTTTTTCATCCCACCAATTTCCGGAAAACAAATACGGGCCGCGTTGATCGACGATTTTCCCACGAATATCTGCACCGCGAACGTGCGAAGGGCGGTCTTCATCCAACAGGACAGATCCAGATATTGCCGGCCGAAATCTTCGCAGCGCTGAGCGCAAAATATGGAGGGGCGAGCTCCTGCAAGCCTCGGGATATGATCCCGGCACCGAAGAGCTCCGCCCTAGATTGCGTGTCACCGAAGTTAGCGCCCACGCAAAAGGCTCTATCTGAAATGCATCTGGCCGATGCGTTTCTTCCAAAACCGGAGTACCGACACGATCAGCGCCCAGAAGAGCGGTCAAACGAGCAAGCGTTTCTGAGAGCTGATGCGGATTGCGTAACGTAGTTTCAAATAATCCGAATTGTTCTCTCGCAGGTTTGATCGGCTGCGCGCTCAGCGCGACCGCAACAATCGGATATTCGGATTTAAAATTCTCCAGATGCGTATGCAGCATCCGGAAGAGAAGGTCGATATTGTTGGTCGGCTGCGGAATTTTGAAAGTGCGCTCGTAACTTTGTTTATCCGTGAAGGTGACGCGCAGGGTGAGTTCTTTTGCGACGAGATACATTCCGCCCAATCGAATGGCGAGTTGCTCCAAAAATCGGCGGAGCATGAACAGAAGTGGCTCGGCCGTTTCAATTTCGCTCTCAAATTCAAAACTCTCCTCGAATGACTCCGGGGGCCTGATGAGTTTGATTACTCTGCTAGATTGTCCATTTGCCCGCTCCCACAGTCGGATTGCTTCCGGTCCAAGTCGCGCCCCAAGCTGCTGCTTATCCAGCGCCGCAAGCTGACCGATCATATGAATCCCCCATTTGTGCAGGATTGCCAGTATTTGGCAGATGTCGTTCTGCTGAGTTTTTGCTGCAGAATCCGACGAATCAAAGCGCTCCATGCGCGCAATTTAACCTGCGCAACTTATATGTTCAAGTGAACATTGATGCTCAAATTATTTCGACTGGACACTTCGGCAACGCCTGCAGGAAAGCCCGGCCGTACGGCCTGGTCAGGACGCGACTGTCCAGGATGACGATAATGCCATGATCACTCTTTGTTCGGATCAAGCGTCCCACGCCCTGTCGCAATTTCAGGATCGCTTCCGGAAGCGAATATTCAGTGAACGGATCGCCCCCGCGTTCCTCGATCAATTCAAGTTTCGCCTCCACCAACGGATGGTCCGGCACGGCAAATGGCAGACGCGTAATAACTACGTTCGAGAGCGCCTCACCTGGAACATCGACGCCCATCCAAAAACTGTCGGTGCCAAAAAGAACGCTGCGCGACGTGGTCTTGAATTGCTCCAACAGTTTTCCGCGCGGTGCGCCGCCGCCCTGCACCAGGAGATTGAAGTGCTTTTGCGAAAAGAATTGCGCCATTCGCTCGGCCACCTGCTGCATGCCGCGATGATTTGTAAAAAGTACGAACGCCCGCCCATCGGTTTTCTCGACAAAATGTGCGATCCAATGCTCCAGAGCTTGAGCGTACGTGGTCTCCCGAGGATCGGGCATTTTCTTCACGATGAATATTTTCATCTGTTTCTGGAAGTCGAACGGACTGCCGAGTAGCGCCGGCTCAACTTCGCCCGCCCCGATGCGTTGCCGAAAATAAGCGAGATCCGCGCGACCCACTGAGAGTGTCGCACTGGTCATGATGCACGAACAATTTTCACGAAAAAGCATTCGACGCAGCACAGGCGCAATATCGATTGGCGCAGCGTTAAGCGTAAGGAATTGGGCTGTCTTGCCGGTACGCTCGACCCAGTAAACGTGCTCTTGAGCGCTTTGCTCCAGGAACGCTGCAATTCCCGCGCGTGCTTCGCGAATTCGCCTTGCGTATTCCTGTAATTCTGCTTTTAGAAAGTCGTCATCAGTACGCTTTACAACGTCGGCAACCCGCGCTTGCAACGCGGCGAACCGGTTCGTAATCGTGTCGGGCACCAGATCGGAGTCACGCACGCGAAACTCGCGGCCTTTTTTGAAATCGCATTTCGATTCAACCGCAGCAAAAAAAATTTCGGCGTCATCGACCAGTTCAGCCGCGAGTCTTACGCCCTCGGCATCGCGCGTTACGGTAAAAAGACCCTTGCGGGTGCGGGCATTGTAGAGCCGTTGGATGGTTGATCTCAGCCCGTACTGCGAGATGCCAATCCCAATTTGCCGTGAAGCGACTTGCTCGACCGTGTGTGCTTCATCCAAAATGAGGAAATCATTCGGAAAAATAAATCCGCTCTCGCGCTCTTCCTGCGCCTCCGGACTTATCAGCAGAATAAAGAGCAGCGTGTGATTAATCACCAGGACATCAGCGCCCAGCAAACGTTTGCGCGCTTGCTGATAAAAACAGCGGGAATCCTGGCCGCATGTTTTCTGTGTGCAGATATGCGCTTCGCTACAGACCTGTACCCAAACTTTGGGATCCGGCTCGACCGATAAATCGCTGAGTGAACCATCACGAGTGGTGCGCGCCCATTCCGCAAGCCGGTTTAGCTCATTTTGCTCCGGCCCGGTAAAAAGCTCATTGGCTTGCTGCAACGCGCGTTCCAATCGCCGCGGACAAAGATAGTTTTGGCGGCCCTTGACCAACGCAGCCTTGAACTCGACCGGCAAAATCTTTTCTAAAATAGGGATATCTTTGTAAAGAAGTTGCTCCTGGAGATTGATGGTGTGAGTGGAGACGATTGCTTTTTTGTGCTGCTCGATCGCCCACAAGATTGCCGGCGTCAGGTAAGCCAGCGATTTTCCTACACCTGTTCCAGCTTCAATCACCAAATGACGCTCTTCCTCCAGCGCGTTGGCAACAGCTGCAGCCATTTCCTGTTGTTGTGGACGGAACTCGAAATTCTTGGCCTTTGATAACGGGCCGCTTTCCGAGAAAAAAGCGCGGACACGTTCGACAAAATCGCTGCCTAAGGTGTTCTTCAGTGCAATCATGAGGGGCAGTAGGAAATGACAAACCAAGAATGACGAATCATGCAAGAAGCCCGACTGCCGAATGACGAACGGGCGAGGTCGCAGCTCTTTGTCGTTTGGTCATTTTGTTATTCCTTCGAGCTTCGTCATTCGGATTTCGTCATCTTTCTGTTTAGTTTCGGCGCGTGCCATGATTTGAATACGTAATTTACCACGCGAAAGTATCCAAATCGTCATGAGACTTCTCGACCGGTACGTCATTCGCAATTTCCTGCAGGTCTATCTTTACTGCATCGCCGGCTTCATCTCCATCTGGCTCATTTTCGACGTGAGCGATAACATCTCGACCTTTATCGATGAGCATGTGGGCCTGGTTCTGGTCGCCCGTTATTACGCCACTCAGATCCCGCAGGTTTTCATCATTCTACTTCCGGTTTCGCTTCTGCTATCGCTCCTTTTTGCTCTGGGCCGAATGTCGCGATCCAACGAAATTGTCTCGATGCTCACCGCGGGTATAAGTCTTCCGCGTGTTCTGCTACCTCTGATTGGGATGGGACTTCTCACTGTTGGAGTCAGCATGGCGATGAACTATTCGCTTGCGCCACATGCAGAACTGGCGCGCAAAACTTTTCTTTCGGAAGCGCAAGCCCGTCCGAGTCACTATGTCCAAGGGCAAATCTTTCGTAATCGAACCGACTTGCGCACCTGGTTCATTCAAAATTTTCTGCCCCGAGGCAGTACATTCAATAACGTCCAGGTCCTTCAACAGGACGCGAACGACAACATCATTACCAATTACGTCGCAAGTCGCGCATCCTATCGCCCGGAAGCCAAAACTTGGGATCTGGAGAACGTAAAGGTTGTTCACTACGATCCGGTGGGAAATATTGTTGACGAGCAGATCTATCCTTCGCTCAAGATCGAGCACTGGAGTGAAACGCCATTCCGTCTCGGGAGCGCAAATGAACGCGCAGAATTTCTAAGTCTGCCTGAATTACGGGAGTATTTGCGTTTCAATTCAGATTTCCCAGCTACGTTGCTGGCACCGTTTCGCACCCATTTGTACTATCGGCTCGCTCTGCCGTGGACCTGTTTGGTGGTCGTCTGCATCGCTGCACCGCTGGGAATCGGCTATTCGCGTCGCGGGGTATTGTCCAGTGTCGCCGCCGCGGTTTTTCTCGTCTTTTCGATGAACTTTCTGGTGCATCTGTTTCTCGCGCTGGGCGAAGGCGACCGCGTTTCTCCTTGGGTGGCGGCCTGGGCGCCAAACCTTCTGTTCGCCGCGATCGGCCTCTATTTACTTTATCTGCGCGCATCCAACCGTGAACCTCCCAGTTTTAAGCTTTTCGCCGCGCGACGTATAGTATCACGATGAACCCGCTTCCAAACGAATGGGCAATCACACATCGGGCAGACAGCTGCGCAGCGACACATCGACCGTTTGTCGCCGGCGAATATTTTTACACGCTGCTCTATCACAGTGCGGACGGCTATCGGCGCGAGGATTTGAGTGAAGAGGCGTGGCAAAACCGGAATGAAAACATTCAGCCATTTTCATTTTGGAGATCACGTTACGAACCTTTACCACCCAAGCCGCCCGAACCGCTTCCGAGAGAAAATGCGGAACAACTCTTTCGCCGTTTAATTGAATCCCAGAATCCGCCTGCGAATGCCTGCTATGTCCTTGCCGCAATGCTTGAGCGCAAGCGCGTCCTGAAACAAGTGAAGACGGAAGAGAGTACCAACGGGCGTGTTTTGATTTACGAACACGACGCGACCGGCGATGTGTTCGTTGTGCCCGATCCGCAATTGCGGCTGGACGAGTTGGAAAACGTGCAAAACGAAGTGGCAGAGCTGCTCCAAGCTGCGGCACATGCTTGAAAGATCGACATGCTTCTTCCCTGGTTTTTCGAAAAATTTCCTCTTTATCTCGCGCCGATGGCCGGGGTGTCGGACAAAATTTTCCGACAGCTCTGCAAGGAATATGGCGCGGACGTTCTCACGACCGAATTCGTTTCTGCCGAAGGAATTTTCCGCCGCAATGCGCGGACGCGTGAATACCTGGATTTTGATGAGATCGAACGCCCAATTGGTGTGCAACTCTTCGGTGCCGACCGCAATCACATGGCGGAAGCGGCGTGCCAGGTCGTCGATTGGGTGGATCCAGATTTCATCGATCTGAACTTCGGTTGCCCTGTTAAGAAAGTAGTCTCCAGAAATGGCGGCTCCGCGTTGTTGAAAGATTGTGCGACTTTGGCCAGCGTGGCGGCCGCGGTAGTTCGAGCGATCGCGCCACTGCCGGTAACGGCCAAGATCCGCATCGGCTGGGATGCCAGCTCGATTAACGCCACGCGCGTAGCATGCCTGCTCGTTGACGCAGGGGTCGCGGCGATAACTGTGCACGGTCGCACACGCGCGCAAGGTTATGCTGGCGCCGCAGATTGGGATGTTATCGGCGAAGTTGCCGCCGCTGTTCCGATTCCGGTTATCGGGAACGGCGATCTATCCAGTGCCGACGACGTCGCGAAACGACGGCGTGAAGCTGGAGTCGCGGGCGCAATGATCGGTCGCGCAGCCATGCGCGCCCCATGGATCTTCAATCAGATCAAAGAATATCTCGCCAGCGGAAAAATGGCGGATGCACCCAGCCTGTCGCAAAAATGGAACTTAGTGATGCGGCACTGCCAGTTCGCGGTTCGCGAATTTGGCGCGGAGGAATCCGCAATTCGCTCCATGCGCGCGCGCCTGATGGCTTATTCTTGGACTATGCCTCGCGCGAAACGGTTGCGTGAAAACTTTGCACATGTGTCGACGCTCGCCGAAGTTGAAGCGATCGCGGAAGAAAATATCTCGAATGAACAAATTATGGGCAGGGAGCAGGAAAATGCGATCCCAGCATTGCTGCTTTCCTAACGTTTTTCCATGACGACGGAATCCACCGCTACCAATTATAAAATCGGCAATGAACGCCTGATCAGCGTCACCGAAAAAGCTGCGCGAAAGCTGGAGTCGCTGCTGGAAGAAAAAGGCAAGCCAGAGGGGGCGTTGCGTCTGGCTGTGGTAGGCGGTGGCTGCTCCGGACTGCAATATGTCATGGACCTGGTAGAGGGCCCGAAGCAGCGCGATATCCTGGTTCCGACCTCAAATGTTCGCCTGGTTGTCGATCCGAAGAGCGCACTTTTCGTCAGCGGCTCGGTGCTCGATTACAGCGAAGACCTGCAAAAGGGTGGCTTCAGAGTCACCAATCCGAATGCAGTTGCGCACTGCTCGTGCGGAGAAAGTTTTGCGGTGTAGAAAATTCGCACGGAACTGTTGCAATCGTAACTTGCGGTTCTTTCGCGGATCGATCGGAGTAGACCTCGCCGACAGGTTCGTAGCGACGGAGCAGTACACCGACTTTCAGGGTGAGTTTCGTGTTAAAACAGGAGGCAACTGGAACGAAGGTTCAAAGGAGGAAGCTGAGGAATCAAACTACACCTTCATGATTTCCGTTTCTTTGTGCTTGAGATGATCGTCGATGGATTTGACTAACCGGTCGGTAAGCTTTTGTACCTCTTCCTCCACATCACGCAAACCATCCTCGGTTAATTCACCGGCGGCCTTGAGTTTCTTCGCCTCGTCGAGCGCAGCCCGGCGATTAGCGCGCACACGCACACGCGCTTCCTCGGCCATCTTGCTCAATGACCGCACCAGCTCTTTTCGTCGCTCTTCTGACAGCTCTGGAATGGGCAGCCGAATGATTTTCCCATCAACCGCGGGCATGATGCCGATCTTTGACTCCTTGAGCGCCCTCTCGATGTCGTGCACCGTGCCGGCGTCAAACGGCTGAACAACGAGCAAGCGCGCCTCGGGTGTGGTGATCAAAGCAAGCTGTTTGAGCTTCATGGTCGATCCGTAAGCGTGGACATCCACGTTTTCGACCAGACCGGGGGAAGCTTTCCCGGTGCGCACCGCGGCAAATTCGTGCACCATGTAATCGACGCTTTTTTCCATCGACATCTCGGCTTCCAAAAGAATGTCATCCTTGCTCATGTGGCTGAAGTGTTACTTCGATGGAAGCTCATCGCAAACCAGTGTCCCCACTTTTCGCCCAAGCACGGCATCGCGAATGTTGGTGGGATTGTTCATGTCGAAAACAATAATTGGTATCTTATTGTCCATGCACAGGCTGAATGCAGTCGAATCCATTACTTGTAGACGTTTCGAAAGAGCTTCGGAGAAAGTGAGCTGATCGAACCGTTGCGCGTCTGGGTACTTATTTGGATCCCGATCATAGACACCGTCCACTTTTGTGGCTTTGAGGATCACATCGGCGCGAATCTCGCTCGCCCGCAGTGCCGCCGTGGTGTCGGTGGAGAAGTAAGGATTGCCCGTGCCAGCGGCAAAAATCACGATCCGACCAAGTTCAAGATGCCGAATGGCGCGTCCCAGAATGAATGGCTCCGCCACATTTCTCATGTCAATAGCTGACTGGACACGGGTCTCGACACCCATTTGATCAAGTGTGCTGCGTAGCGCCAATGCGTTGATCACGGTGGCGAGCATGCCCATGTAATCAGCGGTAGTACGGTCCATACCCCGATGCGACGCCGACACACCGCGCCAGATGTTTCCGCCTCCAATGACGACCGATACCTGCACTCCCAGATCACGGACTTCCTTTATGCGTTCGGCGATCTCGCGCACAACCGTAGGCGAAATGTTGTCACGCCCGCCCCGTTCTTGCACGGCTTCGCCGCTCAGCTTCAGAACGATGCGTCTATACGCTGGCCTGTCAGTTTGCATGAGTGACTTAAGATAATCAGGGCAGGCCGAGCTTTGGAAGGCAAAACGACGAGCTTGTCGACCGGTGATCTGGGGAGCACAGGCTCTCAGCCGTCCATCCGAGCGATCAAAGTATATCCACGTAAAAAATTCGGCGCGCTCATGCGTCGTTTTCCTTCAAGTTGCACGTCACCCAAAGAAAGCGCGCCTTTACCTGCGGCAACGACTAACTCATCCTGATTTCTCAGGATTTGGCCGGGATTGCCCTGGAGATCCACAATGCTTGCTGAGAAAATTTTTAACTTATGGGTTCCGTCGATCTTAATAGTCATAAACGCGCCCGGCCACGGATCGAAGGCGCGGATTTTCCTCTCAATCGCATCAGCCGACTCCGACCAATCAATTTTGCCGTCTTCGCGTTTCAGCTTCGGGGCGTAAGTCGCGAGCGTGTTGTCCTGCGGGATGCGCGGCGGATTTCCTTTCGCCAGCAATTGCAACGATTTGAGTAACGCTTCAGGCGCAAGCTTCGCCAGTCGATTATGCAACGATCCACCAGTGTCTCCGGGCAGAATGTCGATTCTGCGCTTTAAGAGAATATCGCCAGCGTCGAGTGCTTCAGCGACATACATCACGGTAATACCGGTCTCGCGATCACCGGCTGCTATTGCCGCCTGTATTGGCGCGGCGCCGCGCCAACGCGGCAAGAGCGAAGCGTGCACGTTCAAGCAGGCAATCTTTGGAATTTCGAGAACATCACGTGGCAGGATTTGCCCATAAGCCATGACCACGATCACATCTGGTTTCAGGGCACCAATTTCTTTAATTGCCAGTTGGTCCTTGATCCGGGCCGGTTGCAAAACCGGCATTGGCACGGCGCGACCAACCTCAGCTGAATTGAAATCAGGGTCGCAGCTCGTCAGCGCTTTCTTGATCGGCGGTGACTCTATCAATTGCATCCGCCCGGCTGGTTTGTCGGGTTGCGTTACAACGGCAACAATTTCATGTTCGGACTTCAGCAAGGCTCGGAGTGCCGGCACGCCAATTTCGCCTGTGCCGATAAACACGATTCGCATGCCGGGTGAACTCATCTGCTCAACGGTACGAACGGATCGCGGGGTCGTCCATTTTTCGCGGGCCCGCCGGTCGCGCCGGGCAAACCGCTATTTGGAATTATTGGAGCCGAACGGACATCGGCGCACGCCGCGGCCCGCCCGCCATCGCCTCCGCCAGCAGTTTTTCGCCAGCGGTAATCTCACGTCGACCTACGGATGACCCGCAGCCGGTACACAGATAATCGAAAATTTCCTTGTCAGGCAGGACTAAAAGCAACCGCTCGCGCACAGGCATCGCGGCCTTGCATTTTTCACAGTAAAGGCTGGAAGCTGTGAAATTCTCAAACTGCTGCTGGCTCATACACGCCGTTGAGGCTCTTTAGAATATCGAGCAGAACTCTGGCGGGCGGCTGAGTCGCGTCAACCACGGTCACCAGTTCGTTCGAATAATATGAAAGCACTGGCTTCGACTCCGTCTCGTAAATGTCAAGGCGTCGCTGGATAACCCGCTCGTTTGCGTCGTCGAGACGGTTGTCTTTCAGTGCGCGTTTTTTGAGCCGATAAAAAAGTGTCTCTCGACTTGGACAGGCAAGGTGAAACACCTTTTTTACGTCGATCATCTCCTCCATGATCCTGGCCTGCCCAACATTTCGCGGAATACCGTCCAGCACCAGCGTGTCGATGTCGGGTTTAAATTTGTGCCCTTCCACTGCGGCATCAATCGCCTCTCTCCAAAGCTCCACCGTGATATCGTCGGGAACTAACTGACCTTTGCTCGAGTATTCGAGGAATGCTCTTCCGACTTTTGTGCGCGTGTCGATGGAGCGGAACACGTCGCCGCAGGCGCAATGATAGAAGCGTGGAATCGTTCCGAGCGTTTTTCCCTGAGTGCCTTTACCGCTGCCGGGCGCGCCGAAAAGGATAAATGTATTATATCTCATGAGCGGAGTGGGTTTATACTCCAAAAGGAATCGGTTAGACAAGCACTGTCATCCCGAGCTGACTCCAGAGAGCCCGTGATGCTACGATTGTGATTCAACGGAGTCTCCGACTGTCCTTCGCTCCATTCAGGAGGAGGAGGAAATCAGGGGATCCACATTAACCCGGCGCCCAGCACGATCGAAGCGCACGCTTCCATCGATTAGCGCAAAAATCGTATAGTCCCGGCCAAGTCCGACGTTTCTTCCAGGCACGAATTTTGTGCCGCGCTGGCGGACGATGATATTACCTGCCACAACCATTTCGCTGCCGAATTTTTTCACACCCAGCCGTTTGCTAACGCTGTCACGGCCGTTCTTAACGCTGCCTTGTCCTTTTTTATGAGCCATTGAAAAAACTCGTTGGTTGAGAGTTGATACTTAATAGCGTTTGGTCCGCCTTACTCCTCGCTCTTCTTCGCCGCAGCCTTTTTAGCTCCTAGACTGATGCTTTTGATTTTCACACGCGTCAATTTTCGGCGATGTCCAACGGTGCGGTGATATCCCTTGCGCCGCCTGTATTTGAACGCGACGACCTTTTTGTCCTTGCGCTGTTCCAGAACTTCAGCAGTGACCTTCGCCCCGGAAACGAACGGGCTTCCCTGCGTCACGTCTTTTCCGTCGGTAAACATCAGCACCTCGCCGAAGGTAGCGGTCTTGCCCGCATCGACGTCCAGAAGATCGACATCGATCGTGTCGCCTTCCGCGACGCGAAACTGCCTGCCGCCAGTTTTGATAATTGCGTAAGCCATGAGCCGGAGAGAAAAAGCCGCCCAAACTTCCATGGATGGGGCGGTTTGACAAGCGGAAACCTCGAATCGCCGTGCGACACCAAGGCAGCGACCTAGGCGGCTGCTTTGTCGGGGGCGCCAATAAGTTCTTTGTATAAAACTTCATAGCGCCGTGCGGACGCCTCCCACGAAAAATTGCGCACCATTGCCCGCTTCATCAACCCGGTCCACAGCTCCCGATCGGTGAAGATTTGCCGCGCGCGTTTGATCGCGTCCCAGAATGCTTCGCTTGAATATTCGTAACACAGAAAGCCGTACCCGCTGTCTGCAATCGGATCGTAATCTTCGATGATTTCATGAATTCCACCCGTCGCGCGGGCGACTGGAAGAGCACCGTACTTCAAGTTATACATCGCACTGAGACCCGCTGCCTCGACCTGTGATGGAATCAGGCTGATATCCATCCCAGCCTGGATCAGGTGCGCCAGTTTGGCGTCGAAATTCTTTTGATACACGAATCTCGTCGGGAACTTTCTTGCTGCGACCGCAAGCGCCGTTTCATAGGCGGGATCGCCTTCTCCCAGAATGATCAGCCGTACATCGTCCCACAAAAATCGATTCAAAACCGGTACCAGAATTTCGAAGCCTTTTTCGCGAACGACGCGAGTAATCATGCCGAACACCGGACCTCGCGGCCCGGCTGCAAGGTTCATCTCCTTCAGTAATGCGTCACGACAAACCTGTTTTCCGCGAAGCTTTTTCACATCGTAGCGTGCCGGCAGCAAGCGATCCGAGGCCGGATTCCAGAGCTTGTAATTGGCACCATCTAAAATGGCGCTCAGACGATCCGCGTTTTCGCGCAACACACCATCGAGACCGCAGCCGCCGGATGGCGTCAGGATTTCGCGGCGGTAATGTTCGCTTACGGTCGTGATCCTATCGGCAAACAGAATGCCGCCTTTAAGAAAATTCAGCCGTCCGAAGAACTCGACTCCATCCAGCGTAAAAAACGGATCCGGCAGGTTTGTAAGCCCGAAATCGAGTCCCCAAAAGCTGCCTTGGTCAGCCATATGGTGAATGGTCAAAACCGTCTTGAACGGCAGCCCCTGCGCGCGCACAAATACCGGCACCAGCGCAGCAGCCCAGTCGTGTGCATGCAGAACCTGCACTTGCGGCGTCAGCCGGCGAGATAACTCGAGCGTCGCCTTGCAAAAAAATATAAACCGCGCGGCGTTATCCTCATAGGGCTTGCCGTGTTCGCCGTAAATTCCCTCGCGATCGAAAAATTCATCGCACCGAATTAAGACCAACTGCACGCCAGTGGCACTTCGTGCCTCCAGATAGCGCGCCACATAGGCTTTTTCGCCGACCTGCACATCGACAGCGATCCCAGTATCCTTTTTCTTGAACGCCCGGTCGTCCCGAATCTCCCGATAAAAGGGAAGAGCCACGCAAACATCGTGTCCGCGGGAACGCAATGCAGCAGGCAGCCCATCCATGACGTCGATGAGCGCTCCCGCGCGCTGGAGCGGCGGCCCTTCCGCGCTAAGCATGAGAATTCTCATCGTACGATCGGTGTTTTCGTCAGTCGTTCTTGCCTAACGAATACTCATGTTTCACCCACTCGAGGGCTTCCTCCCTCGTGCGCAAGCTTCCCTCGAGCTGTCGGGTCTCAACGGCCTCGAGAATCTCGCTGAACTTTGGGCTCGGCTCCAGGCCGAGGCCGATTAAATCGTCCCCTCGCACGAGCGGTGCCGGAATGATCGGTTCGTTCGCGAATTCCTCCCGCTTGCGAAGGAGAAATTCGTAATTGTCGAGCATGCGATGGCTGCCCTGGCAGTCGACCCGGTGCAGTTCAAGCTCGTCATCGAAAGTCGGTCGCGCCATGAAACGTTTTAGCTTGGCCACGCGCATCTTTGGTACGTCTTTGAAAACCATGTGC
>QHOR01000086.1 GCA_003219395.1 Verrucomicrobiota bacterium
GGGACTGCTGGTCGCCTCGACAAAGGGTGCCTACGATACTCAGAAGAACGAAGTGACTCAGATGGCTGCCAAAATCGTTTTCCTCGATCGAGTCCTGGCAAATTACGGTTCCGGGACCGCGGAGACGCGTGACCTTCTTCGTCGCTCAGTCGGGAGCGCAATTAACCGGATGTGGCCGGATAGGAAGATTTCTCAAGTTGCGCAACTGGACCCTGGCACGCCCGCGGGCGAGGCATTCTTTAACTCAATCCAACAGCTCTCACCGCAGAACGACGCCCAGCGCTCTCTCAAGTCTCAGGCCGTTCAGGTCACCACCGATGTTGGCCAAATGCGCTGGTTGCTGTTCGAGCAGACGGAAAGCTCGATTTCCGTTGCCATGCTGATCGTTCTCATCGCCTGGCTGGCGATCATCTTCACGAGCGTAGGCCTGTTTGCGCCACCGAACGGCACGGTGATTGTTGCGCTCATGCTGTCGGCACTGTCGGTGGCGGGAGCGATTTTCCTGATCATGGAACTGGATATGCCTTTCGACGGTGTGATCCAGATCTCCCCCGCACCGATGCGGAACGCGTTAAATCACCTCGGCCATTGATACGAGATGATTGAATTAGCTAATAAGGACCGTCGAATCTTTCTTGCGCCAAATCTCTGGCACCGATAAAAACAAATCCAAACAACCACAACTACGAGGAACTAAACGAATGAAACAGATAGTGTTATTGAAGATGATCAGCGTTGCAGCGCTGCTAGTGCTGACAATTGGTTGCGCTAGCACGTCAACCAGTACACAGAACAAAGAGAGCATGCTGGTAGCATCCGGCTTTAAAGTCATCACGCCCAAGACGGCGGCGCAGCAGCAAAAGCTTCAAAACCTTGCGCCCGGAAAGGTGACCATGATCCAGAAAGGCGGGAAAACCTACTACATTTTTCCAGATCCAGCTAACAACCGCGCCTATGTTGGTAGGCCCAGGGAGTACCAGGCTTATCAACAGCTCCGCGCTACAAACAAACTCGTGGCCGAGAATCTCGAAACCGCCCAGACGTATCAGGATGCGGAGATGCAGTGGAGCTTATGGGGCGGATGGGGCGGAGGCTTTGGACCATGGGGACCAATGGCAGGGCCGTACTAGCCTACAAATCATCAATGTGACAGCTGCGCAGCCACGTGGGATTGGCCACAGCTGCGCGGCTAGCTCTGGCACCTGCGGGCGCTAAGCCTTACCCGTTGACGCGAGCGTGCTCACACGGGTACGACCAAAGTCCTATTGCCGAACTAGCATTTGCATTGAAAGAATGCTGGCGAAATAACGACCAACCATTAATCCCACTCTGTAAAACAAATTAGAATTTCAAAGCCATGACAACTAACTTCATCAATTCCGCCTTCACCAGTATCACAATCCTGCTCATCGCCGGATGCGCATCAATGACCCAGGCTCCGAGTACGGCACCCTCGGCGACTGTGAGGATTCGGGAGTGGTCCGCCGCCTACTACGGTTCGGCAGCAGCCGGAAAAGGCACTTTGTATTATAACGGTCGGGCGCATCATTTCACCATTTCCGGTGTCGGTGTCGGCGGAGCAGGGGGTCAAAAGATCTCTGCTACCGGGAAAGTCTATAATCTGAATAACCTATCCAGCTTCTCCGGGACTTACCATGGCGTCAGCCGCGGACTCACCCTGATCGAGGGAAAGATGCATGCCAAGCTAACCAACGGCAATGGCGTCGTGATGTATCTCGCTGGCGAGACCGAAGGCTTAGCCTCCTCGATGGGAGCGCAGGCATTTGAGGTCAACTTGACCAATTGAGGACGGAAACGGCCAAGCTCGCGCTTTTGTGGCCGGTAGCCGCGACCGCTTTGACGCTGCTTCTCGTGCGGGTTTGGTATCGCAGCAAATTGCTGTTGGCAGCCTTGGCGCTCGTTCCTGTCGCCTTGCTGGCTCAGAGTCTTGCTCCAACGCCTCGTTATTCTGAGCAGACCGAACTGTCTAAAGTCGAAGAATGGGTGCTTTCTCAAGGAGCAGCAGAATCGATAGCCCCAGAACTGGCGGCCATCCTCGGCGTTGGCAGTGATCGTCTCCCAGTGAAGCTAAAATCGTATCGCGCCTCGGACGGCGTTAGCATCGCGTTTGCCGTCAGCACCAACCCAAACCAACAAGGCATTGTGCTTTCCAGGCTCAAAACAATGGCAGATAAGATGAAAATTTATTCGGTAGGCACTGCCTGGCTTACGGACAGATCGGGAACTCTTCGCCGAACGATAGGGGTCGACCCTTCCGGCGCCAAGGTTGTTCCAGACAGCTCCCGCGCGTCAGAATTCAAAAACATCAAGGCCTTCTTTGTTAAAAAATTTCAAACTACCAGTTCTAGTGCTGCAGCGTCACCGTCTCCCAGAATATCTGCAACAGCCGCGAAAGGCAAAAAAGCAACCAAATGATAAGAGTTCAACAAGCTATGACACTGCGACCTATGACCGTTTTTCGCCTCCGCTTGGCACGGCGGAGCACCGCATAACACAGCCCTAAGATCCTATAGCCGGATTACAGTACACACAGCAAAATTGCGCTTACTCAGGAATTCAATGCGCACCACACAACCCAGATTAACACCTATGAGATCAGTAAAACAAATCCTTTTTAGCGGGATGCTCGCTGTCGCCATCACGGCGGTTGCGCCTTCCGTCCGAGCGCAAATACAAACCACCGGCACGCTTGGATCGCCGAGCGCGACCACAACGATTAGCGGGAAACAGCTTCCGCCGCCTGACCCGAAATTCGGCGGCGTGATTAAAGATATTGCCACGGATTCTAAGCCGTATTGGCCGCCCACGGTCGTGCCGCCGAAAGGCGCACCCAACGTGCTCCTGATCATGACCGACGACCAGGGCTATGGGGTCAGCAGCACGTTTGGCGGTATCATCCCGACGCCTGCCATGGACCGGCTAGCGAAGAACGGTCTGCGCTACACACAATTCCACTCCACCGCCCTCTGCTCACCGACGCGGGCGGCACTCATCACCGGGCGGAACCATCATTCGTCGGGCTTTGGTGTCATCTCCGAACAGGCGACGGGTTATCCGGGTTACGACTCGATCATTGAAAAGAACTGCGCCACGATCGGCACGATCTTGCAGGAGAACGGCTACGCGACCTCCTGGTTCGGCAAGAACCATAACACGCCGACCTATCTATATAGTCTTGCCGGTCCCTTCGACCAATGGCCCAGCGGGATGGGCTTCCAATACTTCTATGGGTTTATGGGAGGTGAGACCAATCAGTGGACGCCATTTCTCTTCCGGGACCATACGCCGATTTTCCCGTCGGTCGGGAAACCCAATTACAATCTTATCACCGATATGGCGGATGAGGCGATCAAGTACATGACGGAGTTGAACGCCGCCGCGCCGGAGAAACCGTTCTTCCTCTACTACGTGCCCGGTGGTACGCACGCACCGCATCACCCGACGTCGGAGTGGATCGCGAAGATGAAGGGTAAGTTCGACATGGGTTGGAACGAAATGCGCGAGCAGATCTTCGCCAACCAGAAGAAGCTCGGAGTTATCCCGCAGAACACTCAGCTGACGCCCTGGCCAGATGACCTTCCCAAGTGGGACACGCTCAACCCCACGCAGAAGAAAGTGTACGCGCACCAGGCGGAAATCTTCGGGGCGTACGCTGCGTACACCGATAACGAAATTGGCCGAGTCATCCAGGCTGTGGAAGAGCTTGGTAAATTAGACAATACGCTGATCATTTATATCAGCGGCGACAATGGCACCAGCGCCGAAGGGTCGACCGTAGGGACCGTCTTCGATCTCGCCCCCATTCAGGGCATCGATATGCCGGTAGAACTCCAATTGAAGTTCTACGATGTCCTCGGCTCAGACGTGACGACCCCGCATATGTCCGTGGCATGGTCGTGGGCGTTCGATACGCCGTTCAAATGGACCAAACAGGTCGCATCATTTTTCGGTGGCACCCGACAGGGCACGGTCATCTCCTGGCCCGGTCACATCAAAGATGTGGGTGGCATTCGCACGCAGTTCCATCACATCATTGATATCGTTCCAACGATTCTCGAAGCGGCTGGTGTGAAGGCGCCGGAGATGGTCGATGGCATCAAGCAAAAGCCGATCGAAGGCGTGAGCATGGCCTACACTTTCGATAGCGCGAACGCGAAGGCTCCCTCAAAGCGCGACACTCAGTACTTTGAGATGTTTGGCAACCGCGCCATCTACCACGATGGCTGGGTCGCCGCTACAGTGCCTCCGCAGCCGCCATGG
>QHOR01000087.1:0-4231 GCA_003219395.1 Verrucomicrobiota bacterium
TGCGGTTTGAAAGGAATCGACCGCCCAGGTAGCCGCCGAAGAGATGCAGGCCGTAATTGAATGCGCCGAACACACCCATCAACGTGGTGGCCTCCTTCACTCCGAGCTGCAGATGCTTCGTCGCGTACAGGACCAGGGTCGAGTAAAGAACCGCGAAGCCGAGTGTCGAGAAGATCTGAATGAAGAACAGCGCGGCCGCTCCCTCCGGGGCATTAGCAAAACGGCGTGTGAGAACGTTCATCCGGCGCTCCCTTCTCGCTCCACAGGCCGTAATGTCAAGCCGCGTGGTTGCAGCTGGTGGGGGCGAAAATCAGAATTACTTGCAATTGGTGCTATACGTGATTCACGTATAGCAATGCCCTCGCGAACAAACTCCATCTGTGGGCGCGCTGCGCACGAATAGCTTTTCCGATAGGCAGCCCTGATTTTAGCCACGAAATTCCTAGGTCACCGCGCGACGAAGAATTTCGGGGGACAGATTCGCACCCGTGACCAAAAGCACAACCTTGGCATCGGCGTAAGCGGATGGCTCCTGAAGGAACGCCGCCGTCGCAGCTGCACCGGCGGCTTCCGCAATTACGTGCTCGTCGAGCACGAGGATACGGATCGCGTCGAGCAGTTCCTGCTCCGAAACTAAACGCACTTCATTCACCAATTCGCGGATGGCGATCACATTTGCTTCGAGCGGATGGAGCGATGCTAACCCATCAGCAATCGTGCGGCACTCGTCCGGCAGCTGCCGGACGACGCGCCCTTGCTGCCATGATCGCACGTAGGCGGGCGCCTGTTCCGCTTGAACCCCGATGATGCGAACGCTCGAACGGCGACGCTTCGCTTCAGCAGCCACACCGCGGATCAGCGCGGTATCACCCATCGGGACAAAAATCACGTCAGGCGCTGGTATCTCGTCCAGGATTTCACTGGCGATCGTGGCGGTGCCCGCCGCAACGAGGGGATCGCTCGCATCGTCGAGGAAATAGTGGCCGTGCTCGCGCGCAAACTCTGCGGCCCCGTCACTCGCTGCCGATCCGCCCATGGTGCCTCGCTCGATTACTTTTGCGCCGAGCGCGACAATGCGCGCCCGTTTCACCGGATTCGGATTTTCCGGAAGAAAAATCGTGGCGCCAACTTTTGCGATACGCGCAGCATAAGCAACAGCGGCCCCATGATTACCGGTGCTCGCGGCAACAACTCCTGCCACAGGGCGCTGCGCCGCAGTTGTGAGCAAAGCGTTCAACGCTCCACGTGGCTTGAACGAGCCGGTCGGCAGGTCGCTTTCAATTTTTAGATACACCCGTGCGCCTGAACGTTGCGCCAGCGATTCTGCCAACGCCAGGCGCGTGGGTTGAAAATATCGCGACAACAGTTCCCGTGCCTGTTCGACTTCCGTCGCGTTCGGAATCATCGCGCCACCTTCATTCCTCACACCCCCTGATTAGAGCGAGCCCAACTCGTCGTGATTGGATAGACTAACATCGACGATGTGACGGGACCCGGTTCGCATAAAACATTCCTATCGATCGCTGGAGCAGAGGTAAAGTTCGTTTCGGCTAGCAGCCGAAACCAACAGGCTGGCAGGCTGTGGTCCCCGGATCAGCAAGACGCTTCGACACAGCCCATTCGACTTCGCTCAGGCCAGACTTATTGGCGGTATAGGTCATTTCTTGGAATTTTTCTGCCGCTTCAGTAACCGCACGCGAATTACAGTCACGCTCCACCACCTGAGCTATGCCCGGCGTTTACGTTGTGGTCTTTTGGCGCCACGGCGTAGTGTCGTCGTCGACTGTGGCATGTCCTTCGCGGGTGCGGGTTGCGACAGGTCGCGAACACAACGTGTTAGTATCGCTCGCGCGTGCTTTCGGCCGCCACGCAGGACCTCGTACAAGGAGTTGGTGAGGGCCAAAGTCTCCGACGGTGAGCCATCACCGGAGGCGCTGGCCAGATGGGCAGCCAAGACGGCGGCGGCATGAGTCTTCGTGCCGGGCTTTTCAACGCGGCGCACTTCGTGGCCGAGCTCCGTGAGAAAGCTCGAGAACCACGGCCCCTGGCACAGGCCTTGTAGCTCACTAATCAAGAGCAACAGGTCCTCCACGCCAATTCTCAAATAGATGACGTTCCACCAATGACGCGCAAACGCCAGTATGTTGGACTCGATCTCGCCTATGCGAGTTGGATTCTCAATCATTTTGGGCGGGGCCAGCCCCTCGGGGAACCGGCTGAACCGCAGGCCACTGGCGAAGTAAATGCCCCCAAGGTAGTAGCCACCATAAATGTCAGCGGCAACCAACGGTATACGTCCGGTGAGCATGTACTGGCTGCGCTGAAGATCTGACCAATGCTCGAGAGTTCGAATCCCGGACCAGATTTTCGTGAAGATTCTCTGAAATATCTTCACGTATCTTCGTATTTCCGCGCAAAAGAGACGCCTCTCTACGGCGGTGCCCGTATCGAACGCTTTAAGCACGGCGATTCGGACGACAACGGCGTAGCACAAGACGGGCAGAGCCCAGCGATAGTCCCATACTTGCTGAAATTGGTTGACCTCGGCGCGGTCCGGAATGTGCGGCATCCAGCCTTGATAGTAGTCAGTCGGATCGCCGGCCCAGGATATCGCCGCGATACTATACGGCCGCAGCCAGAAGCCCTGTTCGATGTCTCCTGCAAAAGTGTCGACTGCCAACAATGAATCGCGATCCGCAATTGCAATCTTAGCCGCCCAGACAGGATCCGTTCGAGACGCCTTGCTCTGCAGGAACGCGTTGGCCGTCTGCAAAGCGGAAGAGGAATGCGCCTGGAGAAAGGCCATGTTATCGCCGCGGGCGGTGACCCATGCTGCGAGATTGAATTCCTGGATCCGACTCAGGTCCTGGTGCAGACGGTTGAGGGCTTCCACGACCGGGTCCGGAGCCTCTTCGGCGCCCGTGATCCAGTCATTGAGCTGCTTGGCGTAGTCTAGCACTTGACCAGGGAGCCCGATGATTCCGACGAAGTTGAGGATATCGCCAAGGTCGACGCCATCAGCAGTCTCATGGTCCCGGCTGTCGGTCGGAGTGAGGCCGGAGGCGATGTTCTGTATAGCGCTGCCAAGGTATGCAGTTCTGAACGGCAAGCTATGTTCTCTGGTGACAGAAATCACTTCATCACTGGGTTCGACCTTCGCGGAAACGAGACCATCGGCGTCCAGGTAGAGGCTGGTGTTAGGGATGCGGAATTTAAGCGAGCCCATATTTTCTCACGCACCTCAAGGAATCGTGCGGCTTAGTATTGTAAGAGACTCATAAAAACAACCTTCGCTTCGCTGCCCAGCGCTGCTTCGCTTACCGAGCGGTGGGCACCGTCCCAGTCCGAAGGACGCTGGGTACAAAAGTCGTAGTTTCGAGCGCACGAGTGTTTTAAAAGCAAATTATTCCGCTTATCTAAGCGCCTTACTTCTTGCTTTTCGGACTTTTCTCCAGGGTACGTATACGCAGCCGCGTCAAATCGGGCTCGGCTGGCACTGGATACTTCGAGCGCAATCCACCGACAGTCCCAATCTGCTTCATTACTTCCGTTGTTGTTAGATGCCCGGCTTTTGCATAATCCGCCACCGCCGCATCCAATTGATGCACTGCTTCCACAATGTTGAAGACTGTGCGCTCAGACGGAGGATCCGGTCGATTCTTCAGATCGCTCAGTGTGACCGATAACCCCCAGATCGTTGTATCCACCGTCGCGTAGAAGGGATTGCACCGCTTCCATGCCTTCTTCATCTCCGGACCGGGCAACCAGGAAACAGTGGTGAGACCTGCCTCATCGCTCGCACTCACCTCTGGATCGCCTCCAATTGATCCCTCAGTGGCGGCAGCCGTAACCTTTACCGAACAGTTCCCGTCGGTGGTCACTGTTTTCAGATAAAGCACGCTGCCGTTCCAAGTATCCAAGATGCCATATTGAAGGCTTACCGTATTGGAATTCGTCTCCGTCTTTCCATCCGGATTCTTTACTGTCGAAGGAACATTGACCGTGATGTTGGTAAACTTGTTCCGTACCGCTACAGTCACACCGTCTATTTCCCACCGGAAGACCGCGCTGGCTGTACCTCGAGCTCGGGCATATATCGGCACTTCCACCTGTTGGTGCTGGCGAAAGAAGTCGTAGTTGTCGGCCTCGCACGCTATCCCGGCTTTGACTTCAAAAGATACCGGCGTGGGATCCGCGGGTACCGCTGTTTCAACGGGTTGTCCCACCGTTA
>QHOR01000087.1:4257-11774 GCA_003219395.1 Verrucomicrobiota bacterium
CTTCCAATGTGCTTCTGCAGCAGGGCGTTGAATGCTGGAAACGCCGCACTTGCCGCCTGCCCGGTCAGCCGACTATACGTCTCGGCCAGTGTCCCACCGCCCGCTCGAATCACATTCTTTAATGGATGCCCCAACTGGCTTACCAGATAATTGAGAAACAAGATCGCGCAGCCATACGAGAAAATGTTCCCGTCCGTGTTTTCGGTGTTCGTCACAAAATCGGCACGCGCCGGAGTAGGCGGTGGACCTCCACCGCCATTTAGCCACGGATCGATTCGCGGCCCTTGGGTTGTGTCGTAGTACCCCGCCGGGTGTAGCAGTGCTCCCAGCACATTGGACAGTCCTTCACCCATGCTATTTCCCGCGCCCCAACCATATCCCGTGAAGTCCATCAGAATCTCAGCCAATTCCGCGACAAACACGAAGCGGGGAAATTCAATCACGGCATTGATGAAGTTGGGCGGGGTGACCGGGGGAGGATCGGCCGGCGGTGGTGGTGGTGGCGGCGGCAAGAAAGCGCGAGGGAGCACTATGCGGCTGCTCTCCTCAGTCTCATAGCCGTAATTGAAGCCGTTCAACGTCGAAGTCGCATCGTTCTTCAGCACATTCACCCAAATGCCATGGTTTGAGGTATTTCCTGCCTCAAAGTTCGTGCTGAATAGATCGTTTAATGAACGCAGATCGGACTCGCACACACCAGCCACGTTCTGGGCCCGAACTCTCGCCTCGGCATCGCCATCGCAGGTGACCAAGAAGTTCTTCGTCTGCGCCACAATCTCGAATTGGCCAAAATAGTTAGGCATTGGGGTTCCGTGTAAATGGCATACTGCGCAGTTGCGTGAGCGAAGCGAGCTTTCTTTGGCGGTGTTTGTAACTATTTCGTGGAGCGTGAACAATTCCACGCGCAGACGACGGCCCGATCTTTTCACGGTATTTCCAGGATCGCCCGAAGTTTTGCTGCGAGAATGCGCACTTCTGTGCAAGGCGCTGCAAACCTTATTCGTTAGGCTTACCCATGCTTCACAATGCTGTGCAACGCAGCGAAACTTGCGCAATTCGTTACTCTTGAATTACAAATCATTTTACCAGAGAAAGATTGCCGCCTCCGATGGTGAGAATCACGAGATTCATTACGACAAGCATTGTGTCGTAGCTCCATCCGTTTGTTCCTGAATCACCCCAGAAGCCGGTGCGCCAGACGAAAATCTTTTTCTGAATCGCACCGAGCATTAGCAATATCAAACCGGCCGCAGCGAGTTGCGTGAGGACGCCAAAAATTATTCCCAGACTTCCGGCGACTTCGGCTGCGCCCAGAAAAATAGTGAAGCCTTTGCTCATTCCGACGTCCTTGCTCCGCGCCTCAGGGTCCTTCAGGTGTTTCCATCCACTGGTGATGAACACAAGTCCAACCATGACGCGCAAAAGAAGAAGCGCGATATCAGTGAAATGGGCTAGCTGCGGAAAAATCATGCAGTGGTGATTTCCAAGTCGACCTTGTAGCACAAGGCGCCGTTCACCAGCAAGAACTATCGCGGCGAGTCTTGACCGACTGGACAGGAATGCCTCGACACCGCCCATTCGAATTCGCTCATGGCAGTCTTATTGGCGGCTAGAGGGCTGCACTAATGGAACGCGCTACGATGATGCTATACGTGCATCACGTATAGCAATGACTTGGCAACAAATGCCGTGGCCGCGCCATAGCCATGCTAGACACGAATGGCTTTTTCGAGTGCGGTTTGCTCAAAGCGGCGTGGCGCAGCTTGGTCTTGCTCCCACTCTTGCAGGGTTCGCTTCGGGATCTGTAATTCCAATGCAGCGTAGCTCGCGAGAGGTCATTTCGCCTGCACGACGCTCCCCCGTCTTCGTGGAACGCTCTGGTTACGAACCTCTCATGTCGAACGTGATGAGGTAGTGTGCGGAAATCCATTCGAGAGATGCTATACGTGAGTCACGTATAGCATCAACGGGCGCGGAACAAAATATTTATACCGCATATCGCCTTTGTCTCTTTGCCCGCGCGGTCGGCGGCAGTCGGCGAGTACCACGCGTATACGAGCTTCACAGAGCGCCTCGCGGATTTCCGAAGTGAACGTGTCCACGCCTTGCAGGAGCGAATGACTTGGCAGCGAACAGCGGTTTGTGCCGACGTGGAATGAGCGACATGCGACGTTTTAGGCCAAAGCGTGTCGCAACCATCAGATCATAGGGAACGTGAATTGAAGCTCTAGCAATACGGCTCACCTGTCCGCCCGCGTAGACGCTGACTTGATGTCCACTACCGGTGTACCATCGAATGCCTCGATCGGTCCGATCTTTATTCGTGTGCCATCAATCTCGCGCACAGTCACCGGATGCAGCCCGACCGGGTTCGGTCGCGCAGGTGAGCGCGTGTAAAACACGCCGGTGAGCGGACGATTGGGATCGTTGCGCGGATGACCTTTCAGCACATCACGCTTCGCCTCGTGCAACCATGTAATCACAATCAGTTCGTGACCGACTTCCATACCTAACAACGCCTCAGCGAAGCGTGGCTCGATTTCGAGCCACGCGTCAGGCGCGCCTTCCGGCCCCTGCCGCGGCGCGTCTTCGCGCCCCTTTATCGTCGAGCGGATGAAGCCAACCGGCTCCAGCGTGTAAGAATCCATCTATCCAAAGTTGTTCAGCGTTTTTCCGATGCAACTGATCCCCGGACGAAACGTGTTATGACACCCGATCGATTCAATTGCGACAGATCAATTGATCAAGCGTTGCTCTCGCCCTCGCCGCTCGGACGGCCCGTCTATCTCGCCTTATCCCGGTTCGGCTTCATTCGCTTTCTTTTGCGAAACTTCATCGCTGTTACACTCGTGTTTAACAGCTGATGGCCGGCACAGCGGATTATCTTAGCCGCTGGTTCGGAACTGGTCGTCCTTGTTTTTGAACAGGATGTTGAACGTGGTAAGCGACCCGTAACAACGCGTGATATATTGTTGCAGATCGAACTTGTCGGCATCGCTCAGTTTGTCGCTCGCGTTCACCTTCTGCTCGAGAACTCGCAGGTTGTTCCGAATCATGACGATTTTGTGGAAGAATGTCTCGAGCGGGACTTCTTTTGGCTGAAGCGAACTGTCCGCCGGTTGCATAACCAGAGTGCCGCGCTGCCATCGAGTGGCCAGACCTTCTACCAGCACATCCTTTTGTTCCAGCCCGAGCGCTTCCACGACCGAGTGAGTCGTATCGCGGATCAGATTCGCAAGCGGCATCTGTAGTTCAGTTAAACTAGCGGTCGCTTCCGCCGGTTGGAGATCGCTAGAGGCCGGCGCGATTGTCCGCGGCGCGTCATCAAAGATGATCTCCGCGGTTTGCTCAGTCAGCGATCTGACCGTTCCGACGCCGTATTGTGGATGGCGCACCTTCATACCGATATGCAGCGTTTCGATGTTCATCTTGCGATAGACTCTGCGAGATGGTCCTGGAAACGCAAGGCTACTGCCCATCGTCATCGCCTTGTCGGGCTCGCCCATCCATGTTTCCGGCCGGCTCTCTTAACGGCTACAGTAGTCGGTAATTCCTGTCTGTGCATGAGAACCGCGTTGCAGTAACGTTGCCCGAATCATCGGCATGGACCCGGCTACTTTTCTTGCGGAACTGAAGCGGCGTAAGGTTTACAGGGTGGCAGTCGCCTACGCGATTGTGGCGTGGCTGCTGATTCAGGCAGCTTCCATTCTATTCCCGACTTTCGAAGCCCCTCTGTGGGTGATGAAAGTCTTTATCACCGCAGTCATTCTCGGGTTTCCAGTCGCGCTGATTCTGGCCTGGGCGTTCGAGGTGACCCCGGAAGGAATCAGGCGCGCGGAAGAAGCTGCGCCACCAGGATCGAAGACGGCAAAGGGCGGCATGAAATGGACCGCGCTGATTGTCGTCGCCGCGATGGCCGCGACTGCTTTGTTCGCGTTTCAATTGGCGCGAACACGAAAGATGACGCCTGCCGAAGTGCCAAAACAAACAGTGCCGGCGGCAAGTACAGACAAATCAGTTGCTGTGTTGCCGTTCGAGAATCTTAGCTCGGACAAGGAGAACGCGTTCTTCGCCCAAGGGATTCAGGATGAAATCATCACCACGCTTTCGAGAATCAGCGGGCTTCGTGTTATCTCCCGCACTTCTACCGCCCACTACCAAAGTGCTCCTGAGAATCTGTCTGAGATCGGTCGACAGTTACGCGTGAGCAATGTGCTCGAAGGCAGCGTGCAGAAGGCCGGCGATCGCGTGCACATCAACGTGCAGTTGATCCGAGCCGACACAGACGCCCATTTGTGGGCACAAAGTTATAACCGTGAATTAACTGACATTTTCGGAGTAGAAGCCGAGGTCGCGAAAAGTATTGCTGACTCGTTGCAGGCTACACTTTCACCGCAAGAAAAAGCTCGCGTCGAAACCAAACCAACAACGAATGCGGACGCTTACGTTGTCTATTTGCGTGCCCGCGATTACCAGACGCGACCGGATAACCTGCTGCAGGATTTCAAATCGGCGGCACAGCTTTACAAGCAATCCATTGCGCTCGACCCGAACTTCGCTCTCGCTCACGCGCGACTCTCAGCCGTGATGAGCCAAATCTATCATTGGTTCGAACCGATACGGGAAGTAAAAGAGAGTGCCCGACGTGAAGCAGACGAATCACTTCGACTTCAACCTGATCTCGGCGAAGGGCATCTCGCGCTTGGTCTCTATTTCTACTACGAGGAGGGCAATTACCAGGAGGCTCTGCGCGAATTGAATTCGGCGGCCAAGACTCTTCCGAACGATGGCGATGTCGGTCTTTACATTGCTGCGGTGCAGCGACGGCAGGGGCATTTCACGGACGCTATTGCCGCCTACCAAAAAGCTGAAGCCATCGATCCGCGCAATTCCATTACGCTCTACGATACCGCGCAGACCTATTTCGGAGTGCGCGACTGGCCAAATGCCGTAAAAGGAATGGATCGTGTCCTCGCGCTCGCGCCCGATTCGCTCAATGTCAAAATACAACGCGCCTACATGGAGTTTTTCTGGAAAGGCAGCACGGCCCCGATTAAGGCTGTTCTGGAGAGCTTCGCGCCGAATCTCGATCCCGACGGCATCGTCACTTTTAGTCGCTGGGACGTGGCTCTCATCGATCGTGATGCGGATGCGGCCGAACGCGCGCTGACATCGGCCCAGCTTGAGAACTTCGTCGCACCCACCGGCATACCACTGCCGAAAAGCTATCTCGCAGGCTGTGTGGCCTTGTTGCGCAACGATGCAGGACGAGCGCAGCACGAATTCGAAACCGCGCGGCCGATATTGGAACAAATTGTGATGAAGAGTCCTCAAGACGGTATTCGTCACGCGCAGCTCGGTTTCCTTTACGCATTAATGGGATTCAAAGATGCCGCGTTGCGCGAAGGTCAGCGTGGAGCGGAATTGACGCCTGTTTCCAAAGACATAGTGAATGGAAACACAGTCCAGGGGTTTCTCGCGTTGATTTATGCGCGCAACGGCGATGCCGATCACGCTATACAGCTGATCGAGCGTCTCCTCACCACTCCGTTCGCAGTCGATTATGCTGACAACGGCATCACGCTTTCAGATCTGCGGAAGCGGTGGGAATGGGATCCGTTACGGGGCGATCCGCGGTTTCAAAAGATCTTAGCAGAGCCAGAACCCAAGACCCTGTACAAATAGCTGAGCGGATGAAATTGCAGCATAGTTCTTTCTTCGCAGCATTGATTCTTGGTTTAAGTTTTGCTGGATCAATGCGTGCACAACAATCTCCGGCGGAACGGGTGGCTGAAATGCAGGCTGCACTGCGCGACGCGAAGCTCGACGGCTGGCTATTCTACGACTTCCGGCACAGCGATCCGCTCGCTTACCGAATCCTGAAGCTGGACGAAAAGATGGCGGCCTCGCGGCGCTGGTTCTATTACGTCCCAGCGTCGGGCGAGCCAGTTAAAATTGTGCAGTCGATCGAGCAGTTCAAACTCGACTCACTGACGGGCAAGAAACTTGTGTTCCGCGGCTGGCAGGAATTGCACGCACGACTGCGAGAAGTGCTGGGCGGAGCGAAAGAATCGAAGAGGCGCATCGCCATGCAGTATTCGCCCATGAACGACATCCCCTACATCTCACGCGTGGACGCCGGAACGATCGAGCTCGTCCGCTCGTTTGACGTCGAACCGGTCACGAGCGCCGAACTAGTTCAACGATTCGAGGCAGTTTTTTCACCGGCTCAACACCAGATGCATGTGGAAGCTTCCGACAAAATGCATCGCATCATTCAGGACGCATTTGCGGAGATTGCCCGCCGGATTCGTGACAACCAACCAACCACTGAGTGGGACATCGCGCAATTCATGCTTCGTCGCTACGGCGAGGAAGGTATGCAGCAGGAACCTATGATCGTCGCGGTGAACGCGAATGCCGCCAATCCGCACTATATGCCGACAAAGGAAAATAGCTCCCCGATCAGGCGCGGCGATTTCGTGCTGATTGATGCGGCCACGAAATTGAACAAACCTGATGCAGTCGCGACAGACCAGACGTGGACCGGTTACGTGGGCGAAGCTGTTCCGGACGAGTACGTGCGCGTTTTCAATATTGTGCGGGAAGCGCGCGATGCTGCCGTCGATTTCGTGCGCAAGAATATCCGTGCTGGTAAACCAATTCGCGGAGCAGAAGTCGATGATGTTTCGCGCGGTGTAATTACCCGCGCAGGTTTTGGGGAACAATTCACGCATCGCACCGGTCATTCAATTGGTGAAGAAACTCACGGCAACGGCGTTAACATTGATGATTTCGAGACGCGCGATTCGCGACGCATCATTCCCGGCGTTTGTTTTTCTATTGAGCCCGGAATCTATCTGGAAGGAAAGTTTGGCGTTCGATCAGAAATTAACGTTTACGTATCGGATAAAGACATCGAAGTCACCGGGCAGCCAATCCAAATCGAGATCATTCCGATCCTAAAGAGTCTCTGACGGCCGAATCGAACCAGCACTAAGAGCTCAGCCTGCTTCATTGATTCCGCCCGGCAGCCGCGCCCCATTCGTCTTTGCGTAGACGATCAACGACTTTCACACAAAAGTTCGGCATCCGAAAAAGCGGCAGAACGGCGATGAAGCTGCCCGGGACTTGTTGTGGCCCGGCAGCTCATCTTATTCTTGTTAGGTTCTATGGATTGGGCCGTTGTGTTCAGTTGAGCGGCACTTCCATAGTATCTACCGTGCAATCTCGCTCTGTTAGTTAACCAGCTGAGGCTCGCCGTAGATGAAGTCATCCATCATGACGATGTCGTGTTGCTATGTTCATGCCGGTGTATGTAGTAAAGCGGAAAGGCCCGTGAAACCCTCCACGAATGCAAAGTTTTGATCGCCTCCGGCCGCGCGGTGTGAAATGCCGCGGGTCGTGGGAGCGCATTGACAGTGTTGGCAGTGTTCCCACTGTCAGTGGTGTTAATACTGAGGCCTTGAAAGCCAAGGGTTGAGTTATCGATCCCCGCTGTGGTCAGGCTAAAGAGA
>QHOR01000087.1:11793-13664 GCA_003219395.1 Verrucomicrobiota bacterium
GGGGAGCGCCGATTCTGGCGCTCCCCCTCCAAGCGATTTGCTACGGGCGTTGCCGCAGGTTACGGGAGTGGCGCCCCAGGAAGAAAATTCTTCGAAGACATCGCGGCGACTCCGGCCTCACCGTCTCCGTCAAATTGAGTCGGCGCAGAACCGGGTATGCAATCTTCATCATCCGCTGGGTCGGCGAACCAAAACACTATGTGGTTCAGATCCGTACGGACCCCGGTGATGTTGTTGAAGGCGAAAGCCTCATCGATGATGGCATCCACGCGAACGGACCCACTGCCTGCCGCATTCGTGGTGAAGTCCCCAATATACTGAACCGCGCCGAATGGAGGCACCGGCATTTCGGTCAGGAAGACCGCAAATGTCGTGTTGGGTCGCAGGCCCTGGGCATGCAAATCCAGCGTATCGACACCGCGAACGTCTTCTCTGGAAAAAACGGCAACGGTAGCCGCCGCGTTCGGCAGACACGCCGCGATGGGATCTGAAGCTGGCACTAGGTCGAACCTGGAGGGACTTAGGTGGGGTGCATGAGCCGGCTCTGGCCTCGGTTGGATACCCTGCGCGTTCGCAGTCTGGTGAATTGGGAGCAGGAGCGACAGCACGCCGAAGGCGGCGATGAGCGTCGACCGAATTGGCAGCTTCATCGCTGCATGCTTTTCTCTGCAAGCAGTCGAAGGCTGATGATTGTTTGAGTTGGTTACTGATTGTTTAGTTTGCATGGGTTTTTCTTTCTTTAGGTTTGCTTTCTGTTTTGGTTTTTTCCCGGCGCGTATATTGTTATGCCGGTTCATGTGCTAAAGCGGGGCGGCCCGCTGAAACCCGCCACGACTGCGCAGTTTTTTGATCGCCTACCCGGCCGCCCTGTAAAAATCCCTCGGTCGTGTTAGATTTGTGGCGTCGAGCAGCCCTTATAATGACGCCCCCATTCAAGCGACAAGAGGTTACCCAGTTGCTGGGCGATTGGAGCGGCGGAGACGAGGGAGCGCTGGAGAAGTTGTTCCCGCTGGTGCAGCCTGAATTGCACCGGCTCGCCCATCATTACATGAGCCGGGAGCGCGCCGGCCATACCCTGCAGACCACTGCCATTATCAACGAAGCCTACCTGCGGCTGGTTGATAATACGAAGCCGGTCTGGCATGGCCGGAGCCATTTTATCGCGGCAGCCGCGCAGTGGATGCGGCGGATTATGGTCGACCATGCTCGTGAACGCCACGCTCTCAAACGTGGTGGTGACGCGTTAAGAGTGACTCTGGATGAAGCTGCGTTACTAACAGAAACGCGATCAGAGGAATTACTCGCTCTCGATGAGGCATTGGAAGCTTTGGCCGCGCAGGACCCGCGTAAAAGTCAGATTGTTGAACTGCGCTACTTCGGCGGTTTGACGGTCGAAGAGACGGCTGAATTCCTGAAACTCTCTCAGCGGACGGTGGAACGAGAGTGGACCATGGCCAAAGCCTGGCTTCACCGGGCGCTGAGCGAGGAAAAAACCTGATGCAGGCTGAGCGCTGGAGCCAGGTCAACGATCTTTTCCAGTCAGCCCTCGAACGTGTGCCCGCAGAGCGGGCCACATTTCTTAGTGAAGCTTGCCACGGTGACGAAGGTTTGCGCCGGGAAGTGGAGTCCTTGCTCACCTCGCATGAGCGGTCAGTGAATTTTATTGAATTCCCAGCATTCGAAATCGCTCCTGAACTTGTGACTAACGACAGGACCGGCGCACTCGCTGGAACAGTGATTGGTCATTATCGGATCGAGTCACTCATTGGCATCGGTGGGATGGGCGAGGTTTATCTCGCGCGAGACGAGCGACTCGGGCGCAAAGCCGCGCTCAAGCTTCTCCCACATAGGCTGACGACCGACGAGACGCA
>QHOR01000088.1 GCA_003219395.1 Verrucomicrobiota bacterium
TGGAAGAAATTCTGGGGCTTCGCCTGATCACGCTGCATAACTTGCATTTTTATTTGAATCTAATGAATCAAGCGCGCGCTGAAATCGAAAAAGGAACATTCGATCAATTTTGCAAAGCGTTTGTAGCTGATTACAAGACGCGAGACGTCCTTGGAGTGGAGTGAGGTACGGACGGCGCGTTGCGCAGTCGCAACGCCCTGGCGCGCACCGTCCCTATCATTAACCTACTCTTTACTGGCTGCCCTGCGTGCGGCGCGCAGATCCACTACAAACCTTGCGTACTCGCGTTGCCGCGATTCTTCGTCCGGTTGCCGAAGAAGAGATGATGGATGCACTGTGGCGAGGGTTCTCGGCGAAAGTTTCGATGATAATACCTTGCCGCGTTCGCGAGTGACCCGGAATGATGGACCAAAAACCGTCTGCGCTGCAGTGGCACCGAGACACACCAGCAATTTTGGCTTCACCAGACGCAGCTCGGCTTCCAGCCACGGTCGACAGGCTGCGATTTCGCGCGAATTTGGTTTCTGATGAATCCGGCGTTTGCCGCGTGGCTCCCATTTGAAGTGTTTCACGGCGTTTGTAACGTACACTTCCTTGCGATCAATTCCCGCTTCTTCGAGCGCCTGATCCATGATTTTTCCAGCGGGCCCCACGAACGGTTTACCCTCCTGATCTTCGTAATCACCCGGCTGTTCGCCGACCAGCATGATCGCTGCGTGTTTGGGACCTTCGCCAAACACGGTTTGGGTACCGCGCTTATAAAGATGACACGCTTGGCATTCCCGCGCCGCATCGCGCACCTCCGCCAGGCTTGATGTGTCCGGCGGTTGCGCTGGACGCGCGTATTCTTCAGTGTCGGTCGCCATCTTCCGATTATTAATCGCAACTGCGTCGGAATTTGTGTTTGCTTAGCCAGATGATTCTGCAAACGGCCCGGTTAATTCTGCGTCCATTCCAGGCGGAAGACATTGGGCGCCTTGCCGAACTGATGGCCAACAGCGATTTCACGCGCTTCTCGCTCGGTCCATATACGCGCAAGCAAACGGAGACTGTGCTGCAGAAATTCCTCGCCTGGAACAAGGCCCGGTTGCCTTCGCAGTTTGCCGTGGTTCTTCGTGACAATGAGAGTGTTCTCGGTTACTGCGGTTTTCTCCATCACCCGGAATTACCAGAAGAGGTGGAAATCGGTTACCGGCTGGATGCCACATATTGGAACCGTGGTCTGATCACGGAAGCCGCGTGCGCCGTGCGCGATTACGCGTTTCTCGATTTCAAACTGACAAGAGTGATTTCGCTGATTCATCCGGAGAACATTCCTTCGCGCCGCGTGGCGGAGAAAATTGGTATGACGCCGGAAAAGGAAATTACGTTTCGCGGCTTTCCGACGACTGTGTTTGCGTTATCTCGGGAACAATGGCTTTCGGACCGCGGCGCTCGATGAACTCGCGGGCGAGTGCGCGGTAGGCTTCGGCGGCCGCTCCACTCGGAGCGTATTCCAGAATTGACTTCCCAAAGCTTGGCGCTTCGCTTAAGCGCACACTGCGCGGGATCACAGTCTCGTAAACGCGCTCGCCAAAATGCTTGCGCACTTCCGCAACCACTTGCTCGCTAAGGTTTGTGCGGGCGTCAAACATCGTCATAACAATGCCGCCAAGTTCGAGCCGCTTGTTCGCGCCTGAGTCGCGCACCTGCTCGATCAATCGAACAATTTTGACCAATCCTTCCAAGGCGAAATACTCACATTGTATCGGAGTCAAGAGTTCGTCGGCGGCCGCGAGTGCGTTGGTCATGAGAATTCCAAGCGACGGTGGGCAATCCAGTAAAACAAAATTAAATGTGTCGTCTACGTGCAGCGGCTGGATCGTTTCTGCCAAACGCGTGAGATGATTCGGCATCCGTGCAATCTCCACTTCGGCTCCAGCAAGATCGAGATCGGAAGGCACAATGAAGAGGCCCTCGCGTTCGGTGGGAAAGATTCTTTCGGTAATCGAGGCGTCTCCAAGTAATGGTTCGTAAAGGCTGGTTTGCTCTAAAGCCTGCAGCCCAAACGAGCTGGTAGCATTGGCTTGTGGATCAAGATCGATAATCAAAATGCGATGACCCATTTCAGCTAGCGCCGCGCCGAGATTTACGGCGGTTGTAGTTTTGCCCACACCGCCTTTTTGGTTAGCGATCGCGACGATTTTCATAAATCAGAATTGTCAATCTAATCGATCAGGGCTGCAGAGTTGTTTGCTGTCTTCGAAGCTCGCCAGATGATGTTGCCACTCGCTGCAAACGGAAACTAAATTTTTCGGATTTCAGATTTGGAATTTCAGCAGTAGCGTTTAGAGACCGTTGAAATACTTTCAACCATCTGTTGATCGTCCAAACCCGTGAAAGCTCCTTCAGTATCGATCGAACCTGCGCCGGCGTCGAAGCCGCGGGAGCGCGAGCAAGCCGCTGTCTTACGCCACCAGGACGAGCGTGGCATCGTAACACTCTCGCTAAACCGGGGGCCGGCGTTCAATGCCTTGTCGGAAACGATGGTTGCGGAATTGCAGAGTGAGTTCGACGCAATAGCCAAAGACGAATCGGTGCGGGTGGTGGTTCTCGCAGCAGATGGGAAAGCGTTCTGTGCCGGGCACGATCTCAAAGAGATGCGGGCAAAGCCGTCGGTTGATTATTACGAACGGCTCTTCAGCCAGTGTTCCGAGATGATGCTCGGCCTGCAGCGATTGCCTGTGCCGGTGATCGCTCGTGTCCAAGGCGTCGCGACTGCGGCAGGCTGTCAGCTCGTGGCGATGTGCGATCTCGCTGTGGCCGCAAGTACTGCGAAGTTCGCCGTCAGCGGAGTTAACCTCGGTCTTTTTTGCTCGGCGCCCGGCGTAGCACTCTCCCGCAATGTTTTACGTAAGGCTGCGTTCGAGATGCTCGTAACAGGTGAATTTATCAGCGCTGAAGAAGCAAAAATGCACGGATTGATTAACCGTGTAGTGGAGCCGGAAGAACTCGACGCCGAAGTTGAGAGACTGGCTGCGGCAATCATCGCGAAACCCCGTGTCGCTGTGGCCATAGGAAAGGAATTCTTTTACCGGCAAATTGAACTGGGCATTGCGCCAGCCTATCAGGCGGCTGCGACAACCATGGCTTGCAACATGATGGATGAAACTGCGCTCGAAGGCGTTCAGGCATTCATTGACAAGCGTCCGCCGCGCTGGAATCAAAAATGACACGGCTAACGGGCGGTTGGCCAACGCGGCGAATTCCGCTTCAACGCTTAACGATTCAGCAATTTAACGGAGTTCAGCGGTGTCCTTCACTCTTCAAGAACTAGCCAGCATGTCTGGCGGTCAACTAGTTGGCGATTCAAAGCTAAAGATTTCTGGCGCTGCATCCCTGAGTGAGGCGACTAGCGGAGAAATTACTTTCTTCGCGAACCGAAAATATATCGGCCTCCTACACAAGACCCGGGCTTCAGCTGTTTTCGTTCCCCGCGATTTCGCCGAACCGCTGGCTCAGGCCCAGGTCCGCGTGTCAAACCCCACCAAAGCGTTCGAGCAGGTGGTGCTCAAATTTGCACCGAAACCGATCACCTTTACCCCGGGAATTCATCCGAGCGCAATTGTCGGACCAGGCGTTCGCCTGGGAAGAGGTGTATCGGTCCAGCCCCATGCGGTCATCGAAGACGGTTCCAAAATTGGCGATGACACAATTGTTGGCGCGGGAAGTTACATTGGACATGAAACAATAATCGGGTCCACGTGCGTGATTTATCCGCTCGTGACCATTCGCGAGCGAAGCCGGATCGGATCGCGTGTAATCATTCACAGCGGCGCGGTAATTGGCGCCGACGGATTTGGATTTGAAATGATCGATGGCCACCAGGAGAAAATTCAGCAGCTTGGAATTGTACAGATCGATAATGATGTCGAGATCGGCGCCAACACAACGATCGATCGCGCCCGTTTTGGTCGAACCTGGATCCAAGAGGGAGCAAAGATCGACAATCTCGTTCAGGTCGCGCACAACGTGGTGATCGGCAAGAATACCGTCATCGCAGCGCAGACCGGAATTGCCGGCAGTGTCCGGATCGGTCAGCGTGTCCTAATTGGCGGTCAGGTCGGTATCATTGGACATATCGAGATTGGTGATAATACAGCCATCGGTGCGCAAACTGGCGTCTCCAAGAACATCAGCGGCGGGACATGGTGGGCGTCGCCCGCGGTGCCGCTTGCCGAAGCAAAGCGACAGATTGCCTGGGTTCGCCGAGTCGGAAGACTCTTTGAAAGGGT
>QHOR01000089.1 GCA_003219395.1 Verrucomicrobiota bacterium
TTTTTAACGGGACCGGAAACTCCAAACCGTTGCGTGATACATTAGCGCAGTCGCCGGAAATGGACGTTGCCGGTGGCCAAACGCCCGTTCGCGTCATGTTTGCGCTGATCGATGCAAATTATGCAGAAGCGGAACGCGTCCTCACCGCTTCGCCGCGGAAAGATTTTCAAGACATCGATTTCAGCTTTTATTACCCAAAGGCTTGGTTCGCTGGTATTATCGCACGCGAGAAGAACGATTCAGCCGGGGCAGCCGCAGCCTTCCGCAATGCGCGCGCCATTCTGGCACAGCGATTAGTCGTTAAACCAGAACACGCACGAACGATCGCTGTTCTCGCCCAGGTTGATGCCGACCTCGGCGACAAGGAACTCGCGCTCAAGGAAGCGCAGCATGCGATTGATTTGATGCCAATCTCAAAAGACATATACGACGGCGGATTAGTGCTGGAAGGTTTGGCCCAGGTTTACACTTGGAGTAATGATCCCGATCGCGCGATTGAACAGCTGCAAAAATTAACCGCGATGCCCAGCTATATCAATTATGCTCGTTTGAAATTTCATCCGCTTTGGAAGCCCTTGCGCGGCAACCCGAGATTCGAAAAAGTCGTCGCCTCGCTCGCCCCAAAATGAATCAAGGCAACTTCTTTGCCCAGCTGAAGCGGCGCAAGGTGTTCAAAGTCGGCGCAGCTTATCTTATTGTGGCCTGGCTGGCAGTACAGGCGGCCTCGATTGGGTTTCCGGCCTTCGACGCGCCACCGTGGGCGCTGCGCGTCTTCATCTTGATCGCGCTGCTCGGTTTTCCTATCGCAGTGGTGATGGCATGGGTCTTTGATATCACGCGCGAAGGCGTGAAGCTTGATGCGGATACCTCGGCGAGCAAGGGGCTATTCGCCGCGGCAGCAATCCTGATCGTGCTGGCGTTCGGCTGGTATTTTTACGGCCAGCCATCATTTCGAAAAGGCGATGTAACAACCCCGTTAGTCGCCGATCGAAACTCCATCGCCGTCCTGCCCTTCGCCAACATGAGCGGCAAAACCGAGGAGGATTATTTCTCCGACGGCATGACGGAGGAGTTGTTGAACGTGCTCGCCAAGGTGCCGCAGCTCAAGGTGGTGGCGCGCACTTCGGTGTTTCAATTCAAGAATACGGGCGGCGACATCCGTGAGATCGGCCGCAAGCTCGGCGTCACTAATGTTGTCGAGGGCAGTGTGCGTCGTGATGGCCCGGAGGTGCGGATTACCGCGCAATTGGTCCGCGTATCTGACGGCTTCCATATCTGGTCGGAAACTTACGACCGCAAACTGGAGAAGGTCTTCGCGTTGCAGGATGAAATTGCGCGACGCATCGGCGACGCGCTCAAGCTCTCGTTGGGCGTTTCCGCTCCGGCAGCGGCGCGCGCGCCTATCGATCCTGAAGCATACGACGAGTATCTCAAGGGCCGCGCGCTCTTGCGTCAACGCACCGACCTGCCCACCGCGATTGCGCATTTCAAGAAAGCTGTGGCCAAGGCGCCGGAGTTTGCAGCGGGCTGGTCATCGCTATCGCTCACGTACGAAGTGAGCTTCTGGTACAGGAACATGATGCGGGCGGAGCAGGCCGATTGTCTGGCAGCAGAGGCCGCTGCGGCGGAACGCGCCGCCGCGCTCGAACCGGACGCCGCCACGACCGAACACGCGCTTGGCAATGTCGCGCGTGCGCAGTTTCACTACGACGATGCCGAGCGGCATTACCTGCGCGGCATGCAACTCGATCCCAGTTATCCCGATGTACGAGAGGATTACGCAGAGGTGCTCTACGAGGTCGGGCGCATGGAAGATTCGGCGCGTGCGGCGCGCCAACTGGTAAAACTGGATGCCTATTTCACGGTCGGCTGGGTGCGGCTGTGGGATGCCGCTTGTGCGCTCGACCGGCGCAACGAAGTCGAAGAGTCGGTCCGGCAGATACGCGTAATCACTCCTGATCTCTTCGCTGGTAAATTCGGTTTCCTCGATTACGCGCTCGACTACGGACGCTCAGATGAAGCGCGCGCCGCGCTCGTCGAAATCGTGACCCGCTGGCCGAAGGATGCTGCGTTTGCACAGACATTGCTGCCGTGGGCTCTTGGCGAATCCGATCTCGATCCAGTGAAACTGCGCGCCGCCGTCGGGAGCGCGCCACCAGGCGAAGCCAGCAAGTACTTTATCGCACGAACAGACATCGAGGGCTATAACGCGGACATCAGAAGTCGCGGGGCGATCCTCGAAGCGTACTACTTCGCCAATCTTTATAGCAGCAGACCCGCCGGCCAGGCGATGCTACGCGATTCTCGCGTAAAGGCGGCGCTGGTGCGCTACGGGTTCCCGGTCTACTGGCGCGAGAAAGGCTGGCCCGCCGGCTGCCGCCCGCTAGGAGAAAACGATTTCGAATGCGGGTTGGATACTGCAGCTGCGAAGTGAAATGAACTTCTTCACCGAATTGAAGCGGCGCAACGTCTACAAAGTCGCGGTCGCCTATGCGGTCGTTGGCTGGCTGTTAGTCCAAGTCGCGACGCAGGTTTTTCCATTTTTCGAGATTCCGAATTGGGCCGTGCGATTGATCGTGCTCGCGATCGTGATCGGGTTTCCGATCGCACTTGTCATCGCGTGGGCATTTGAATTAACGCCGGAAGGATTGAAGCGTACCGAAGATGTCGATCGTGCGACGGAGAAACGGGGAAAATCGCATGCCTGGATCTATGTGGTCGCGGTCGGAGTGGCGATCTCAATCGCGTTATTCATACTCGGTCGGCGTATGGCGCTGAATACTGCCAGTGCGGCTCGCACCGACGCGGCGACAGGTTCATCCATTTCGCAAAAATCAATCGCGGTGTTACCATTCGAAAACCTGAGCGACGATAAGAACGCCGCTTACTTCGCCGACGGCATTCAGGACGAAATCCTGACCAAGCTCGCGAGCATCGCCGATCTCAAAGTAATCTCACGGACTTCGACCGCAAAGTACAAGAGCAAGCCGGAAGATCTGAAGACCGTGTCGCAACAGCTCGGAGTTGCGACGGTGCTTGAAGGCAGTGTGCAGAAGGCCGGCGACAAAGTGCGCGTCAACGTGCAGCTGATCGACGCACGCGCCGATTCCCATCTGTGGGCCAAAACGTACGATCGCGATCTTGCAGATGTCTTTGCGATCCAAAGCGAGGTTGCCCAAGAGATCGCCGATTCGCTGCAAGCGAAACTTTCCCCGGCCGAAGTCAACACGCTCGCCACTGCGCCAACAAAAGACACCGCGGCCTACGATCTATTCTTGAAAGGCGAGTATGAGCAACGCTTGGCCGATAGTTCGCTGAAGGCGGAGTCGTTCGACCAGGCAGCTGCCTGGTACCGGCAGGCCATTGCGCGCGATCCGAACTTCGCGCTCGCCGTCGCTCGTCTCGTACAGAATCGCATCGCGCGTCATTGGTTCATCGAGCAAATGAGTGAAGCGGAGCTGACACAAGTGCGGAGCATGGCCGAGCAGGCCGTCGCTCTCGCGCCCAATCTCGCACAAGTGCACGTCGCGCTCGGACAGTTTTATTACCATGGCTATCGACAATACAAACACGCGCTCGCAGAGTTCGAGCGCGCGTTACAATTGCAACCAAACGCGTCCGCTGCGCTGGAGTATTCCGGTTATGTCCATCGCCGTCAGGGACAATGGGACCGTTGTCTGGCTGAACTCAAACGAGCTTTCGAGGCCGATCCGCGGAACGCCTCGCTCGCCGCAAATGTCTCTAATACTTACATGCCCTTGCGAATGTGGAAAGAAGCCGGTCAGGCTGCCAAGCACTCGCTCGAATTAGATCCTTATGCAGCCGATGGAATGCGCACCTTACTGGGGAGTAT
>QHOR01000090.1 GCA_003219395.1 Verrucomicrobiota bacterium
GGCTTAACCCTTCATAACTTGGATCGAATGATCGATGGCGACTTGGGTGAATTGATCGCCGCACTGCAAGCAGCCGACATAGCAGAGCGGCTAAAGGAATCGGCAATTCAAGCAACGACGGCTCCCGAGCCATCGAAAGCCTGACGGCTGTGTTCCTTAACCGTCTATCCGCATAGCTCATACGGCGTGACCGTCCTGGAAGTACTGCAAGCCGCAACGGCGCATTTTAAGAAACACGGCGTCGACAATCCGCGGTTGAATGCGGAACATTTGTTGGCGCATATTCTTGGGCGCAAACGAATCGAGCTTTACCTGGATTTCGATCGGAAATTGATTGAAACAGAACTCGGCCCATTGCGCGAATTGGTGAAGCGTCGCAGTGAGGGCGAGCCTCTGCAGCACCTTCTCGGCAGCGTAGAATTCTGCGGGCTCACTTTCGTATGCGACAGACGTGCCATGGTTCCACGGCCCGAAACCGAAGAGCTCGTCGAGTCCTTAAAGTCCGAAATCCAATCCCTCTCAGGCGGACCAAAATTCCAGATTGTGGATATTGGCACTGGCAGCGGCGTAATCGCGCTCAGTCTCGCTGCCGAATTCCCTGAGGCAGATATCCTCGCTGTTGATGTTTCAGACGATGCGCTCGCGTTAGCGCGGGAAAATGCCCTTAGGCTTAAATTGAGCGCTCGGGTTCAGTTTCTGAAAAGTCGTCTGCTCGAAAATATCGAGGGAGCTTTCGATTTAATTGTCGCCAACCTGCCTTACATCTCGACGCAGGACCGGCACACTCTCTCGCGCGAGGTATTACATGATCCGGACATTGCGCTGTTCGGTGGTGCGCGAGGTGACGAGCTGGTGCGCGAGCTGATTGATCAAGCCCCAGCTTGGCTCCGGCCCGGTGGAATGCTGGCCTTGGAAATAGGACTCGGACAGAGAGATGCGCTTCTTTCGGCTCTGGCGGAAAAAAATTACCGCGACATTTGCTCGAGGAACGATTATAACGGCGTCACACGATTCCTTTTTGCCAGGTATGGATAAGATTCTCGTCCACGGCGGTCATCCGCTTTCAGGTTCTATCAAGGTCAGTGGCTCGAAAAATTCATCGCTGCCGATCCTCGCCGCGACGCTGCTCACCAAAGAGCCTTGTATTATTCATGGTGTGCCTGACCTGAGCGACACGCATTATATGCTACAAATCTTAACGCATCTGGGGGCCCAGGTGGAACGCGCCAGCGGAACGGTCAGCGTCACGGCAGAAAAGACCCACTCCGTTGCTCCGTACGACGTCGTCCGGAAAATGCGCGCTTCAGTTTGCGTCCTTGGGCCGTCACTGGGCCGCTGCAAGGAGGCGACGGTTGCGTTGCCCGGTGGTTGTGTCATCGGGGATAGGCCAATCGATTTGCATCTCAGAGGTTTTGAAGCGCTTGGCGCAGCGGTGCGCGTGGAGGGCGGTGATATCAAAGTTTTCGCGCCGAAATTAAGAGGAACAGTCATCAATATGCAGAGCAAACTCGGCCCGACTGTTCTCGGCACCGATAACGTCATGATGGCGGCTGTCCTTGCTGATGGTGTGACGGTTATTGAAGGAGCAGCTCAGGAGCCGGAGGTAGTGGACCTGGCAACGTTCCTAAACAAAATGGGTGCGAAGATCGAAGGCGCGGGCACGCGCCGGATCATCATCGAAGGCGTGCCTGTATTGCACGGAGCCGAACATTGGGTCATTCCGGACCGGATCGAGGCTGGAACATTTCTGGTGGCAGGAGCAATTGCCGGAAAGGGAGTTACCGTCAAGCGAGTGCAACCCGAGCATGTTCGCTCAATCACCGATGCGCTGGCGAGCTGCGGCTTTCACCTCGACATCAGCGACCATGAGATTTCGATTCTTCCGAATGGTGCTGCGTGTGCGCTGAAGCTGACAACAGCGCCATATCCCGGTTTCCCCACCGATATGCAGGCGCAGATGTGCGCGCTGCTTTCCATTAGCAAAGGCACCAGTTCCGTGACTGAAAATGTTTTTCCGCAACGTTATATGCATGTGGCAGAGCTAAAACGAATGGGTGCGCGGGTGCAATTGGAGGGTGCCACTGCGGTGATCGATGGTGTGGATTGTCTTCTCGGGGCGCCGGTGATGGCCAGTGACTTGCGCGCATCGGCGGCGCTGGTACTTGCAGGGTTGAAAGCCGACGGGATTACCGAAGTGAGCCGCGTCTATCACATTGACCGCGGTTATGAGCATCTCGATGAAAAACTGAGCGAACTCGGCGCACACATCGAGCGGGCAAAGGCAGCATAGTCCAATCTTTTTCCTTGCCCTCCTGGCGTCCAGGGGGCAGTCGTTGTCATACGTAAACGAAAGGATAAATATGGATCAAACACCTCCGCCGCCTCGAACCACATCGTCTGATGTCCGAACTTGGTGTGTCCTCTGCCACGCCAGCGCATTACTCGGATTGTTTTTTCATTTCCTGGGCCACATCCTAGGACCGCTCATCGTTTGGTTCATGAAACGTGGCGACTCGCCCGAGATCGACGCCTACGGAAAAGAGTCGCTCAATTTTCAAATTTCGATGCTGATCTATGATGCCGTGGCCGCGATTCTCTGCATTGTGCTCATAGGCGTTCCGATTTTGATCGCGCTGTGGGTGTTGAACACGGTGCTTGTTATCATCGCGTCAGTGAAAGCCGGCCAAGGCGAGTTCTATCGTTACCCGTTCACCATTCGGTTCATCAATTAAACGACAAATCTCGGACACCTAATGACGAAGGAATGACGAAATCAGGATGACGAAACGAGCAATCACGCAGGTTTTCGCCAGTTGTGCATTCGATTTTGGTTCGTCATTTCATCATCGTGCTGCGTCATTGGTTCCGCGCGAGGCTTTGCAGCGTCTTTAGGTTCATTACATCTTCTCGCAACTCTTTGCCCTTTGGCGTTTCGAGTACCTTCGGGATTTTGCGAAACCGGCGGTCGCCCATGATGACGCGGAAAGGAGCAACGCCTATTTCGCCCTTGCCTATATGTTCATGCCGATCCACCCGGGAACCGCAGCCAGTTTTGGAATCATTTAGATGGATTGCCACCAGGCGATGCAGGCCGACTATCCGATCGAATTCGCGGAACGTCTTGCGAGCCGAGGCCTCACTTGCGATGTCATAGCCCGCTGCAAAAACGTGCGCGGTATCGAGACAGACACACAATCGCTCTGGCTCACGCACGCGGCTGATAATGTAAGCAAGCTGCTCGAATTTGTTCCCCAGGCATGAGCCCTGGCCAGCGGTTGTCTCCAGGGCGATTCGGGTTTTGATCTTTGGAAGAGCAGAAAACACGCGATCAATCGATTCCATAATTTTTTCGAGTCCCGCTTCTTCACCCGCGCCGAGATGCGCCCCAGGATGCAGTACCAAGAAAGGGAGTTCCAGCCGATCGGCACGAACCAATTCTTCCGACAACGAACGGATCGAATTTGCGTGAAACTGCCCGTTGGTGGCAGCGAGATTGATGAGGTAATTGGCGTGGGCAAAGATCGAGAACAATTCGCTGCGTTGTTGATGTTCCAAGAAGGTCCGGATTTCATCGCGGGTAAGCGGGCGGGCGAACCACTGCATGTTGTTTTTGACGAACATTTGCATGGCAGTGCAGTTGATCGAGCGGGCACGCCCAATTGCCATGTTAACTCCACCGGCGATGGACATGTGCGCGCCAAGAAGAATGGGATGGATCGGCGAAGCGGCGAGTCGGCGAATCGGCAAAGGCCTCGTTTCGCCGTTTCTCCGTTTCACTGTTTCCTTTTTTTTCACTATTGGCTCTTCAAAACGGCCGGGCGCCAATCCGGCTTCTTCAGGCTTCCTGTGCCGGCGTACTCCAAAAGTTTATAGACTGGTGTGAGCAGCACGCCGGGGCCTTTCATGTTGAGCCGCAGATTAAAATCGAGCTTATCGTCGAGGAAGTGGACGTCGCCATGACCCAGCATGTTAAAGAGCGTGCCCTCGGCGTCGAAATCGTCGGTATGAATGATTCCTTGATCGATTTTGAAGTCTGCGCTCGC
>QHOR01000091.1 GCA_003219395.1 Verrucomicrobiota bacterium
GTTTGAAAACAGTTCGACTGCGGGCAATGCCACGTTCATTAACAATGGCAGCAACTTCGGCACTGCATTGGGCGGTACCGTGACGTTCCTCGCCCAGTCGAGCGCGGGCAAGGGTACCTTCATCAATAATGGTAGCGCTCGCCCCGGTGGATTCAGTGGTGAGACATACTTCTTTTCCAACGGCTCAAGCACTGCAACAGCAGCCAATGCCACGATCATTAACAACGGCGGCACGTTCAGCGGTGCAGCAGGGGGTTTGACCTCCTTTAGCAACGATTCGATATCGGCAGGTAACGCGACGCTGATTGCCAACGGTGGATCAGACGGAGGCGGTGGTGGCGCAATTCGCTTTGATGGTAGAGCCAAGGGGGGAACAGCCAGGGTGGAGGTCTTTGGCAACGGCTATTTGGATGTAAGCGTAGCCTTCGCAAGAGGAGGCTTAAAGATCGGTTCCATCGAAGGCGATGGGTATGTATTCCTGGGTGGCATGCCGTTGATAGTGGGCGCCAACAACTCGAGTACGAGCTTTTCAGGGAAAATCCAGGACGAGGGCGGAGTGGGCACCGGTACTGGTGGCTCGCTTACCAAGGTTGGGAGAGGTACGCTTGTTCTCAGCCATAGGAACACCTACAATGGGGGCACCACAATTCAGCACGGTACACTGATGGTGAATAACAAGCAAGGTTCTGGCACAGGGAGCGGTCCCGTCCAAGTAAATGGCGGAACACTCGCTGGCAAAGGGACCATGGTCGGTGCGGTGACCGTCGGCACGGGCATCAGTTCCGGCGCGGTACTGTCACCTGGGTATCAACACGGAGCTAATAAGCTCGGGGCTCTTACCATCCAGAATACACTGACTTTCAAGGCCAACTCAACCTACGAGGTGGAGGTGAATAGCACCAACGCCACCGCCGACGAGGTGATCGCTAACGGCGTCACTATCGACAGCATCGCGCAGTTCTCGTTTGGCGACATCGGCAGTACTGTGCTTCCGACGGGAACAGTTTTTATGGTGATTGATAATACGGCGGCGACTCCGATCGCGGGCACATTCAGCAATCTTCCCGATGGTTCGACGTTCACGTCCGACGGTAATACTTACCACGTGAATTACCAAGGCGGCGACGGCAACGATCTGACACTAACGGTCGTGCCGTAATTTGCGCGGCAGAGTTTTAGTTAGGAATCAATACAATGGGGGCAAAGGTTATGAACAGGCAACTGAATTACCGCGTCGTTACACGTTTGTTAGGCGTCCTTGCTTCTGCAGTGGGACTCAACCTGGCGTTAACGACATGGGCGCACGCAGCGGGGAACGTGGAAGTAAGGGAGCAGGACGGAGTCCTGATCATTACAGGCGACGACAGCGACAACAACATCATCATCCAAGAAGGAGGCCTTGTGACAGGACGTGCGGGAACAACTGTCAATGGCTTCGTCCAAGGTGAAATCCATGACGTCGTTATCAGGATGAGAGGCGGCGATGATTTCGTCAGGCTTGATGCGGGTCCGGGTACGACCGTTTTCAGGGATCTAAAAGTCGAGATGGGTATGGGAGACGACACAATCGAGATCTTAGGCGTAAGGGTAATGGATGAAACACAGATCGACACTGGGGATGGCGACGATATCATCTTCGTTGACGGTGTTCGAACGCCTTTCGGGTTCAGTCGCTCGGGCTTCACAGGCAAATTCACATTGGACACCGGCAGCGGCAGAGATCTCTTCGAATTTCACAACGCGATTTTTCGCGGCGAAGTAGATGTAAGGCTCGGCTTCGGAATTGACGGCGCGTGCGGCTTTGAAGACTCGGAATTTCAGAAGCCGGAGATGGTAAGGTTCGACGGCGGCCCACCCAGCGGGTTTCCTGGCGACGGGATCGTTAACGCCGGCTTAGAGTTTACCATTATCGATTTCGAGGATTTTCCTGATGACTGTTCCTTCTTAGGCGGCAGAGACATCTAAGTGTCACACCGATCGCTGGCACATTCAGCAACCTTCCCGCCGGCTCGGCGTTCACTGCCAATGGAAACACTTACCAAGTAAATTGCGCAGGCGGCAACGATAGTGATCTCACTAACGGTTTTGCCCCAGCACCGCGGTCATCTGAAGCGGCACGGCAAATCGATCCCGTGATGGCGGTGCGCATGCATCGGCTAGATCGCCGAGAGCGTTGCGGACCATTTACCTGGCGAGTAAGCCGTGCGGGCGTAGGTTCGTTTATGAAAACCTCGACTCTATCCTCGAATTACATTCATCGGTCATCTCGGCCATCTGCTTTGCTTTGCATTTCGCTCCTGATTGGCTGCTTCGCTGTTCTGCCAGCAACACACGCAGTTGATCCACCACCAGATGGAGGCTATCCGCGGGGCAATACGGCGGAGGGCGAAGACGCGCTCTTGAATCTGACAACCGGCCGCAGCAACACAGCTGTCGGGCATAATGCCCTTTTCAGTGACACGACTGGCAGTTTCAATACGGCCGTTGGTGGTGGTGCGTTGTCTAATAGCACGACCGGAGATGCCAACACGGCTGTAGGAAACACGGCTCTCGGCCTCAACACGACCGGTCACCATAACACGGCCACCGGAAGCGGCGCGCTTGATACCAATTTCACCGGCAATTACAACACGGCCAGCGGCGGCGCAGCGCTGCTTTCAAATACGTCTGGCAGTTCCAACACGGCCAATGGTTTCGCCGCGTTACAAGCCAATGACGAAGGAAATGAAAACACAGCTACGGGTTTTTTCGCGCTTTCATCTAATACATCTGGTAGTCAGAATACGGCGAATGGTGTTAATGCGCTCTACAGCAACATAGGGGGTGTCGGCAACACTGCCACGGGGGAGAGTGCGCTCTACTCTAGCTTCGGCAACTTCAACACGGCCGATGGATGGCTTGCCCTCCAGAATAACACGAGCGGCAGCAATAATACCGCGTGCGGCGTTGGTGCGCTCCTTGGTAATACCACGGGCGCAAACAATGTCGCTCTGGGCGCCAATGCAGGAAGGAATCTCACCACTGGCAGCAATAACGTCGATATTGGGAACGAGGGGGTTGGCGGCGAATGGGACACGATCCGGATCGGTACACAGGGAACCCAGACTAAAACCTTTGTCGCCGGGATCAGCGGTGCTGCGATTGGTGGCATGGAGGTTCGGGTGAATCAGAATGGTCAGCTTGGCACTGCCCCCTCCTCGGAGCGTTTCAAGGAGCTTATTAAGCCGATGGGCAACGCGAGTGAGGCGCTGCTGGCGCTTAGGCCAGTGACCTTCCGTTACAAACCGGATGTCGAGCCCGAAAGCACTCAGCAGTTTGGCCTCATCGCAGAAGAAGTACAGAAGGTGAATCCCGAGCTGGTGGTGCGCGATAGGAAAGGAAAACCGTACAGCGTGCGCTACGATCAGGTGAACGCAATGTTGCTCAACGAGTTTCTCAAGGAGCACCGGAAGGTGGATGAACAAGGAGCAACCATAGCCAAGCAGCAGAACCAAATCGAAGCGCTTACTGCGGGCCTGCAGAAAGTAAGCGCCCAGCTTGCAGCCGATAGAGAGCAATTCGGTGCCTAGAAAGTTGATTTGAGTCTGGCTTCTCCTTTTGTTCTGCGGGCAATCACCAAAATTCAGACTTCGCAAATGTTCAGATACCATTTTGTCATTGCGCCGTGGAGATCAAACAACAAATCATGTTGAAGGTGAAGTCGCTCATCTAAATTCCATGCAGAAAAGCGCGTAGATCACATTAGCATCGATTTTCATGCCATGAACAAGCACATTACCTTGAACCTTGTTGCAGTTATCGCCTCTTGGACCTTTTTGGGACAAGCGGCACCCCAGCCCATCGAATCAGGAATTCAATCGGCCGATCGCCTCTTTCAGCTTGGGAAATTTGCGGACGCCGGCGAACTGTACTCGCGGATCGTCGCTCAAAAACCTAACGACTATTCCGCAACTCTCCAGTTGGGACGGATCGCATTGCTTTCCAACCGGCTGGAGGATGCGCAGAAATGGCTGGAAAAGGCGATTACTCTGCGGCCTAAGGAGACCGATGCGAAAGTCATGCTGGCAGAAGCATTTTATCGTCGCGACGATTTCAAAAAAGCAGCGGCTGCGTTGAAGGGCGTCGATGTGAGCGGTAACAAGCTGGTCATTGAACAGTATCCCACACTGAACGTAGCGATGTTGGAAAGTTTCAAGGGCCAGATGCCTTATGAATTGCAAGACAACGGCACAAACACGCGTGTGAAGTTCTTAAAGA
>QHOR01000092.1 GCA_003219395.1 Verrucomicrobiota bacterium
ATATGATCGCCTTCGAGGCGCTTGTCCGAACCGCAATAGGTGCAGGCGTGTCCGTCGCGCTCCAGAACGATGCTGCGGACGATGTGCCAATCCTCGGACGGAAGCCGCATCGCGTCAAAGGTGCGTATGTGTTTGAGGCTCTCGGCAATGCGGGGCTGCATGTTACGCAACAACGGCAGGACTGACGGTTTGACGGCCTGCCATTCCTCTTTCGTCAGTCCGGCGACTGCCGAGAGACGTACATTGCCGACGGGACCACGAACCCACGTATCCAGAAGTAACAGCCTCAGCGCGCGATGCTCATGCGCGGCCAGGTCGAGCGTGTCCGCGACGTAGTCTCCGACATAGAGATGCGCGTAGGGCTCATGCAGTGTTTGAATGGGCGTAAGTGTCATTGACGCTTATGCGGAAATGTCCCCGTCGGTGGGCGAAGTGATCGGGTGCGAAATCCAGTAATAAGGTGGCCTCACGGGCGAGCTATCTCCTTAGTCCTCAATGACCGTGACCTGCGAAACCGTGAGACCGGACAGCGGGTCCCGATAGACGCGACAGGCTCCATCTTCCCGCCCGGCGATATCACCAAGTGGCTCTTGACGGACCCTATTACTCTGGAAGCGCTGCGGCGACAAGATTGACTGCGGATTACCCATCCCTGATACTCACCGCCGTTCGAGGGCAACAAAGGGAGGAGGGTGATACCCATGTCAAGCACAGCCACGCGAAGCGAGCGACTTCTCGATGCACTCACCGGCCACCGTTACGAGCACTACATCGAGCGCTACGGGTCGTGGCGCAACCCGGCTACGTGGCGCTTGGAGCGTTCCACGGATGACGACGGCGATACCGAGCTATTCATAGGGGCATTGCGGATTGTCCGCAGCCCAAAGGACTAGCCGATCATCATCATGGGAGCGTTTCTCTCAGGCTCATCACCTTAAAGGAGCGCCCCCGCCGTTCTCGTCGGCATACCCGATTTGCACAAGTTGGCTAGCAGGGGCTGCTGCACCTGCGCCTGCTCCGGTAGCGGTTATCGGCGGCGGCATCACCAGCGAAGATGAAGAACGGCAAATTGAAGCGCTCAGTGCTGGATGCGAATGTGAATTTCGACCGCATCCGCGACGCTCGCCCGACAAGTGTGGCTTGAGAGTGGTTATCGCATTGACACTGCGTCAACACTCGCGCGGAATTGATCTTTGAGGGTTCGATTTAGACGGCCCTCAAGCAACCCGAGAACTGCGGCTTCCTCTGGTCTCAAGCCCGCCATGTTGTCCCGCAGCTCCTCTTCGACTTGCTTCTTCACGTCCAACAGAAATGACCCTTCAAGGTAGGTATTGAGAAGTTCTGGATGAATGTAGCACTTCCGGCAAATTGTTGGTGTGTTGCCTAAGCGCGACGCGACTCTTTCGATAGCGGCTTTAATGTTCTTCTTGGCACTGGCATGCGAATCGAATCTCTGGAACTCTTGGAGAGCCAAGGCGGCCAAGACCGTTCCAGCCCAGGTACGAAAATCCTTGGCGGTGATGTCTTCCCCGCTGATCTCTTTGAGATAGGCATTGACATCGGAAGACGTGACGTCTCGCTGAACACCGCCCTCATCGATATACTGAAAAAGCTCCTGTCCCGGCAGCTCCTGGCATGCTCGAACTATTTTGGCGACTCGCCGATCTTTGACTCCGAGGCTCCAGGTCTTGCCACTCTTACCCTTGAACTGAAAGCGCAATTCTGCACCATTCACCTTCACGTGCTGATCGAGCAATGTGGTGAGACCGTAGCTTTTATTCTGCTTGGCGTAGTCATCATTCCCGACCCGGATGAGCGTTGCTTCCAGAAGGTGCACTATCGTGGCTAACACTTTCTCTCGGGATAGTCCGCGCATGGCCATATGCTCCGCAATTTTCTTACGGATCGCAGGCAAACGCCGCACGAAGCTAATCATATGCGCATATTTGGAGTGCTCACGGACTTCCCGAAATTGCGGGTGATATCGATACTGCTTCCGGTTCCTCGCGTCTCGCCCGGTCGCTTGGACATGCCCGTTGCTCTTGCTGCAGATCCACACATCGGTCCAGGCCGGAGGGATCGCAAGACTTTTAATTCGCTTTAGGATAGCCGGGTCCGTAACCTTGCTCGTATCTGACCGGACATAACGAAAACCCTTTCCTGACCTATAGCGCCGTATGCCGGGCTCTTGATCGGAAACGTAAGTTAGACCCGCGGAATCGGCAGCCGCTTGCGGATCGAGGGAAGGGTTGAGCATGTGACTCGTTGTTCTCTATCAGGCGTGGTCCAGTTCAGTATGCAGCCTTTCCCAACCTCTGCCCTCCAACTTGGTCTGCGACACTATCAATCGCCCTCATGATTTCCGCTGTTGCGGTCTGATGGATCATGTGCCCGTGATGAGGAATACACCGCAATAGCTGGTCGCAATTTGGAGATGAAGCTCTGACGGTTGTTCAGGTTTAATCAGCCGGTCCTGGTTGCCTGCAATGATCGCCACCAGTGATAAGTTATCGCGCTCGGCTTTTTTGGCCAGACTGCGGTTAAGAAGAGCCGTAGCGGCCAAGGATGCCACCACCCCGCCAGGTATCAAGCGCCCCTTCGACGGTGTGGCGGACGCAGACGGCAAGCGATCAGCGGTCTGGCGAGAACTCATGGGAACTCCGGCAAAAAGCAAGTTGAAGCCTATCACTCATGGACCGTTCCGGCGTAATCACGACCGTTCAGTTGCGCCAATGGAGAGCTCTCGAGGAATTGATCCTGATCAACTTGCCCATCCAGCGCCATCATGAGCAGCTTGTTACGATCACGTTCTCCACGGCTGGCGATGCGGGCGATGCGCCGCGCGAGCAATCCTTCGATTTCATGTGTCAACGAGACCCCGAGCTCCTCAAGAATATTGCAGGCCTCATCGAGAACGTCCGCCAAGTTGAACAAAATGTGTGTCACCGCCGTCTCCAAGAATCGGGTAGGTCCCAGTCGAACACCCGGCCCTGTAACGAGTCATCGCTCACGGGAAAGAAAGCGTGGAGTGTCCTGGCTACGCGGCCAGCCGAAATAGACGCGCGGGCACATAAGCCGAGACAATCCTTATGGTTCCCACGCGAAAAACATATGAAAAACCCGATTAGCCGGTTTCCCCGGCCGCGGCGGCCGGCAGGTTGGCCCGGGTGACCCGATGAGCGTCGCGGCCGCCCGCCACGCAAAAGCCCCGGATTCTTGAAGTCCAGTTGGCCTTGCGTAACTT
>QHOR01000043.1:0-5992 GCA_003219395.1 Verrucomicrobiota bacterium
GAAAATCCCGATACGAGGCCGCCGAGGAAAGTTGCGATCGTGAGTACGAGGATGGTGAATTCGCTCATTGTCGGATGAAGTTTCTTGAATACCCGCAGGTGCCAAAGGTTGCTCAATACAAAATTACTTATCTCCCGGCTGCGCGGATCGTTTTAAACGGGTTGCAGCGAAGGAAGGCTACCACCGGTACGCGTCTGGCAGTGTGAACTGCGTCACACTTGTGCCTCGCCCGCGGGCTCGCGACCAAATTGTAAGTATTTTTCGGTACCTAGCCTTAGAGCGGGGGTCGGCTCATGCGTGACACCCGAACAGCATCTTCAAGTCATCCTGGACTAGCGCCGGCGAACTTGATGACCTTTGCCCATTTGTCGGTTTCTTGCGCGATCCGCGTCGCGTATTCGCCGGGCGAGAGCGCCAGAACCTGGCCGCCGAGTTCGGCAATTCGAGCTTTGATCGTCGGGTCCGCAAGGGCGGCATTAATCTCCCCGTTGAGCCGATCGATGATTTCGGCGGGCGTGTCCTTCGGTGCCCCGATGCCGGCCCACGCGCTCGTCTCGAATCCGGGCACGAAATCGCTGAGTGGCGGAACGTCGGCAAGTGCCTCAACGCGCGTCGTGGCCGTCACCGCCAAGGGGCGAAGCGTTCCGGCCCTGATGTGCTCGATGGAGGAGGGCATATTGTCGAACATGACATGCACCTGTCCGGCAATGAGATCGGTCAGCGCCGGCGCTGCTCCCCGATAAGGCACGTGCAGCATATTGATGCCCGTCAACATTTTGAACAGCTCGCCGGTCACATGCGCGACGGAGCCGTTGCCCGCCGAGGCGAAACTGATTTCGCCCGGATGAGCTTTGGCGTAGGCGATGAATTCGGGAACCGTCGTGGCCGGAAACGACGGATTGACTTCCATCACTTGCGGCACGTGGTAGATACTCGCGACCGGCGCGATATCGCGGATGAAGTCATAACTGAGATTTTGATAAAGCGTAGCGTTGATCAGATTGTTGGAGCCGATGGCAAGCAGCGTATACCCATCAGGCGGTGAGCGGACGACGGCTTCAGTGGCGATATTGCCGCCAGCGCCCGGCCGGTTGTCGATGATGAATTGCTGACCGAGCCGCTCGGAGAGGCGTTGACCTATGATGCGTGTGACGATGTCGACCGCTTGGCCGGGCGCAAATCCGACCAGCACTCGGACCGGACGCGCGGGGTACGCTTGCGCCGTAGCGACGCCCGACATGGCCGGAAGCGCGGCAGTTCCCGCGGCCAAAAGCAGAAATTGCCGGCGCGGAAATTTCAATTGCATCTCCTGATCGCCCCCATTCAGGTCCGCTCAACCATCGCTCTTTCGTTTGCGTGCAGTACAACCATCGCGACAATGACGTCGCAGGTTGAAAGACGACGGATGTTACGGAAGTAGCTGAGTGATCGGCGGCGGTAAAGCGCACAAATGCGCCTGCGACCCTTTATCCTGCCTGCCGCTTGTGTGGCGGCGATGCGAAGGCACAGTCGTATTACAGTCTATACCGCTCGCCGATCCATCTCCGGGTCGATCTATAAGCGCGGCTGCGCGGCCTGCAACATCGCTTTGCCGATCAGTCGGCTAGCGCACGCGTCAGTCAGGGCCGTCGGCAGGAAGGGCTGCCTGGGAGAGGGTCTGCCGCCTGGGCTCCCGGACCCGCAAGCAATTTACGGCATTCGCGCGCGTTGACCCGCACGCGAGCATCGGAAACATTGGAAAATTGGGTCCGCAACGCGTCATGAGCGCAAGCTCATCGTCGTCCCTATGGGGAAGACCAGTCAGGTGTCCAAACTCGTGTGCCCATAGCAGATGATCGGGATAGCGACCGTGAGCATCCTCTAGGAGGTCGGGATGAACAAGAACCATGGAACGGAAATCAGGCGGGGAAAACGAGCAACCAGCAAACGATCCGGCCGGTAGGCCAGGCCTGCAGAATTTGATTTCCTTGACAATCTTCACGTGAAAATCGGCGCCGGCTACATTCGAATTCAGAAACGCGCCGATGTTGTCCTGATCTACGACCGGAGTTTTGGGCGACGCGAAGGTGCCGACTTGGCCTTTGAGCGTGAACGTCACATCGCATGAAACGTCGTCATCGTTCCGGGTAGAATCTTTGCGCAACATACGCGACGCGCGGGCAAGGATCGCCTTGACCTGGCTTTCGTTGAGGTCCGGAACGTCACGGTCGCTGTGACGCGTGACGCTCACAGAGTATGTTGACTGCGCGGTCGCTGGCTCGACCCACGTCAGCACGGCAAGAGACAGGATGCTCGCGATCATTCGCATTTTTGCCTCCGGCGCTGCGATCCCTGCTGCGCAGACGAGCACAAAATACCACGGATAGCTGTTGCCGGGCGCGTAGATCGCCTCGTCTGCGTCACGGCTACGCAGCGGGCAACCTATTTCCCCCGCCGTCGCTTCTTGTACAGCGCGCCTGCTCTTTTTTTCTCCTCCAGCCTCCGCTTCAGGGCGGCTGCTTCTCTTCTCAGTATCTTGTTGATCCGCGGATCCCTCGTCAGTTTCCTAAGAAGAGTCCGGTCTCGGCTGAGTATGCGGCGGATCTCTGTCGAAGTTTGTATATGGTTTAGAACGTGCGCCTTAAGCAGCGCGATATCGCTCTTCGAGAGTTCTTTTACTTCCTCGTTACTGAATACCCCGACCGGACTTCCCATAACATCGCTCCGTGAATTTGAGTTGACGGCTTAGAGCATGCTTAGAGCATGAACAAAACGCGAAGCATGTACTTACGCATCCAACTTCCGCTCAGTCATCGTGGCGCGGATCGCTTAGAGTGGTCGCTCCAGCTGCGCTGGAAATCTCCAGCAGGCGGTCGATCTCTTTCGCACCGAACAGGGTGTGGCTTGTAAACGCAAGTGCTCCCGATTGCAGCCGCCCGCAGCCTGGACTTAATACCCTCCGCGAGGCCTTGCCTTCGGATCCTTGCCCGTCAGTTTCTTGTAGACTTTATCTACTTCGGTCCCCAGGGCGCGGATGATGTCCGGATGATACGCCAAGTGCTTTCGAATTTCGTTCTTGAGAAGTTCCTGCTTGTTCTGGTCCAGCGCCTGCAACTCATCGACGTCGTAGAGTTGATTCAACCACATTCCCATGGCCCAGCTCCTCAGGATTTACGTCTGCCGCTCGTTCGGATTGCGTGAAATCCGGATTGTTGAAATTGGGCGCTCCGGCCGCGCCACCATCTGTTCAAGCACGGCCTTAAAGTCTCGCAGCAGACGATCGATGGCCCTGATACTAAAGAGATGCGGTTTGTAGACACAATGTCCAGCGAGGCCGTGGGCGCTTTCATGCAGCATGAAGATAACGTCCGCTGGCGTTATCGTCACCAAAGGCATCGGCATTCCGGGATTGGCTTCCTCCAAAGCGAGCGCGTGATCACCGATGATAGGCCGCAACGAGGCGTTGTGCAAGGTGATCATGACGTCCGATAGTGGCATGGGGGTGTCGGAGTGCTCCCACTCCAAATTCTCGACCACCTCTTCGAAGGGAAGATCCTGGTGGGCGTAGGCTGCAAGGGTCGTCGCACGAACGCGCCGCATCACCTCCAAACAATTAGGATCGCCAGCCAGGCTAGTGCGCAGAATCACCGTGTTGGCGAGTGGGCCGATTAGTCCTTGCGTCCCCGGGCGATTTCGATTGGCGACCAGCGTAGCCACTCGCAAGTCGCCCTGAGCTAGGTAGCGATACAACAGCACCTTCAACGCAGCGACCAGGGCCATGAACAATGTGGCGCCCTCACGCTGGCTGAACCGTTGGGCAGCGTGTGACAACGCCGCCGGCAATGTCCAGTCCCGCCGCGCTGTGCGGAGAGCGTCGATCGCCCGTATCGGACGGCGTCCGTTAGCGAGCTTTAGCACCGGCAATGGATCGCGAAGTTGCTCGCGCCAGTACGCGCGCTGAGCGATCATATCCGGATGTGACTGCCAGCTCCGCTGCCATAACGCAAAATCCGCGAACTGAATCGGCAACGGCGCGAGGGGCGAAGCCGCGCCGCAGGAAAACGCATCGTACAAGATCGCCACTTCGTTCGCGAGGACGCCGTCCGACCAGCCGTCGCTGATCACCTGGTGCGTCGAAAAGACCAAAAGGTGTTCCTGTTCGGCCAAGCGCATCAGGCGGGCCCGAAACAGGGGTCCTTGTGCAAGGTCGAAGGAATGAAGCAGTTCATTTTGGAGGAGCTGGTGCCCAACGGTTTGCCGCCTCGATTTCGGCAGCGCGTGCAGATCGTCAAACGCGAGAGGCACAGTGAGCTGTGGCGCAATGACCTGCACGTACCGGCCATCGATGAGAGCAAAGGTTGTGCGCAGAATCGCGTGGCGCCGCACGATCTCATTGATGCTACGCTCGAGGACCGCCACGTCGCACGGCGACTTTGTTCGCAGAGTGTAGAGTGTATTGAAGAACGGTACCCCCGGCAGCGCGTGCTGTAGCTTGCACAAGTGTTCTTGGGTGATCGAAGCTGGGATGGATCCATTTTTTCCGGCGGCCCTCACAAGGGTCGAGGGAGCTCTGAGCACCTGGCCGGTCTGAATCACCTCTTCGAGATGGTGCGCCACCTCAGCGACCGTCGGCGCCTGGAAAAATCTCGCGGCCCCGAGCTCAATGTTCGTAATGTCGTAGATGTGGGCGAGAACGTGCGTGGCGAGGAGCGAGTCTCCGCCCGAGGCAAAGAAATCATCATGGACGCCAATCCGCTCGAGCTGGAGAATCTCTGCCCAACGCTTGGCCAACGATTCTTCGAGGGCGGTTCGTGGCGCGACGAAGGCGCGCGGCAGGGCAGTGCTGGCCGAAAGGCCCAATTTCGCCGCCAAGCCAATGCGCTGCACCTTGCCGGTCGGGCCCTTTGGGATTTTATCGACGATGAGTACCTGGCGCGGGACCTTGAAATCAGCGATCCGACCGATGGCGAACTGACGTAATGCTTTCGGCGTCGCGATGCCGCCGGACCGCAATACAACCGCCGAGGCGACGTCCTCGCCCAGCGTGGCGTGGGGGACGGCGAAGGTTACGGCCTCGGCTACCGCTGGATGTCGGAGGAGGGCTTGATCGACTTCTTGTGGCGCGATTTTTTCCCCGCCGCGATTGATGATTTCCCGTACGCGGCCAACGAGAAAAAGGTACCCGTCATCGTCGAAGAACCCGAGATCCCCTGTCTTGAACCAATCGCCCGCAAACGCGGCCTTGGTCGCCAAGGGATCGCCGTCGTAACCCGGCATGACGCCCGCGCCGCGCACAACGATCTCCCCGGTGTGGCCGTTGGGCAGCGAAGCCCCTCCTTCGCCCACGATCATCACGTCCAAACTGACTGGTACGCCGGCCGATCCGGCCTTGCGGCGACCCGGAGGTAGGGGATTGCACGCGACCGGCGCGGACGTGGTTTCCGTCATGGCGTAGTACTCGATGACGGGCGCCTCGAAGGTGGATTCCAGTTCCGTCAAGACGTGCGAGGGCAGAGGAGCCGATCCGCAGCGGATGAAACGGAGACGGCATGCCGCCAATCGCGCATGATCGTGCCGAGCGTAAGCGAGAATCGCTTGGTGGATGGTGGACACCGCGGAGTACCAGGTCGGTTGAAACTCGGTTAGCCACCCAGAGAAGTTGTCGGCGTCCCAACCACGAGTACAAACGACGCTCGCACCAGCCGCCAACGAGGCCATGACCGTGTTATGCAGGCCATGGCCGTGAAACAATGGCACCATGTTTATGCAGCGATCGGTCTCGCGTAATGCCCACGCGGCGACCGAGCTGAAAGCCGACGCACAGATATTGGAGTGCGTCTGCGGGACGATCTTGGGATGCGCCGTTGTACCTGACGTGAGCAGCAGCACCGCCACGTCCCCCGGCCCCACTCGGTCGTCGGGTGGCGCATCCTCCCAATCCCCGGTGAGTGTGAAAAGCCCGGACTCCGCATCCAGCGCGGCCGACAGCTCGATGACACGTATGCCGCGCGAC
>QHOR01000043.1:6064-6482 GCA_003219395.1 Verrucomicrobiota bacterium
AGGAGCGCAAACCGCGCTTGCGGCTGTTGCGAGAATAGCCACTGCCATTTCGGGACCGTTCGGCAGCATCACGACGATGCGGTCGTGCCGACCTATCCCCATGGCCCGCAGCCCATGCCCGGTAGTTTCGATGTGCTGATAAAGACGACTGTATGTCAGCGGGACACGCCCCGGAGCCAAGATGGCTGGCGCGTTGGGAATGCGCTTTGCGTGAGATTCCAGCAGGTGAGGGAGGCAGGAAAACGGAATCGTGGAGCGTCCGCGTATGAAAGACTTGTCTCGCATTCTCCCCCCGTGCCGGCCCTCTCGGCGTCACGTGCTCGCGCAAGGATTGAGCGAGCGTAGCAAGCGAGCCACTTGCCAGAGCCGTTGAGTTCCGTTTTCCGCGCGACCCAAAAGGCCGGCGATGTCCTGCTAC
>QHOR01000027.1:0-20468 GCA_003219395.1 Verrucomicrobiota bacterium
TACTTCAGCGAAGCCACTGAAATTCTGAAGGAGAAAGGCATCGTTCATCGAGTGAAGCGATGAACATCGCCACCAGTATTCCCGATTTTAATGCGCCGGTAGCTGATCACGCGCGCAAGGATTTTCCCTTGCTTCGCGCGGGCATGACCGTAGGTGAAGCGCTGGAGCGCATTCGCCGCGAAGGCGTGGGTGAACGCGTCATTTATTTTTATGCCATCGACGAACAGCAACGGCTGGTTGGCGTTGTTCCTACACGCCGTTTGTTGACAGCATCGCTGGAAACTCCGTTGCGCCAGATCATAGTTCCGCGTGTTGTGGCTGTTCCCGCAACGGCGACTATTCTCGACGCCTGTGAATTTTTTGTGCTGTATAAATTTCTCGCGTTTCCAGTCGTGGACGAACAACGCCGGGTAGTGGGCATTATCGATGCGAACCTGTTCGCCGAAGAAATTTTGGCAGTAGGCGAAGGCACAGCTCAAGAAGTGGGAAGCCCTGTCACGCAGGCAAGTCCGGAATTCTTTGAGGCTCTGGGCTTTCACATCGAACAAATCCGAGGTGCATCGCCGTGGCGCGTGTTTCAATTCCGTTTTCCGTGGTTGCTGGTGACGGTGGCGGGCGGCACGGTCTCAGCGATCCTGGCAGGATTTTTTGAAGCAACACTGGCACGCAGTCTGGTGCTGGCATTCTTTCTCACGATGGTGTTGGGGCTAAATGAAAGCGTGAGCATGCAGTCGATGAGTGTAACGATTCACGCGTTACGTTCTGCTCAGGTCACCTGGCACTGGTTGGCTACAGCGTTTCGTCGAGAGTTGGTAACCGCGATCCTACTTGGCGCCGGTTGTGGTCTTGTCGTCGGCTTGGTGGTTTGGCTGTGGCGAAATAATGGCGCTGCGGCGTTCGTCATCGGCGGCAGCATCGCACTTTCGCTCGTCACGGCGTGCGGGTTTGGCCTGGGCGTGGCGTCGCTTCTTCACCGGTTCAGGCTGGACCCAAAAATTGCGGCAGGACCGATCACGCTGGCACTGGCGGATTTTTTTGCGCTGGTGATTTATTTCACTAGTGCATGGCTGGTGTTGTCATGAGCAGCGTCTCGGTGATTATCCCCGCACTCGACGAAGAGGAACCGATCGCCGACGTCGTCCGCGAATGTCTCGCCACTGCCTTGCCTAACGAGGTGATCGTCGTTGATAACGGGAGCACCGATCGAACGGCCGAACGCGCCCGCGAGGCAGGCGCTCACGTGGTCACCGCGCTGCGCGGATACGGACGCGCGTGCGCCGCCGGCGTTCGTGCGATTTCGCCGGACTGTGACATTGTGGTTTTTCTGGATGGCGACGGCAGCGACGTGCCTGCATTCATGAATCAACTTATTGCTCCAGTAGCGGACGGGACGCACGATTTCGTGATCGGCTCGCGGACCCGCGGGCAACGGGAAGCCGGCAGCATGAATCTCCAGCAAATCTTCGCCGGACGACTCGCCGGATTGATTTTGAGACTGCTCTATGGGGTTTCTTACACTGATATGTCTCCATTCCGTGCGATTCGTCGTGATATACTCGAACGGCTGGACATGCGCGAGCAGACCTACGGCTGGAACCTGGAGATGCAGATGAAAGCCGCGCGCGACGGGCTGCGTGTTCTCGAAATCCCGGTAAATCATCGCCGGCGAACGGGTGGCAAATCCAAAGTATCAGGCACCTTCCGCGGTACATTTGTCGCAGGTGCTCGCATTGCCGCCACGTTGGTGCGCGTCGCTCGGGGATAGTCGATTCCATCTGGCAGTGCCCACGTTTTTCGTGTAGCGTCGCCAATGGTTTCGATGCTTGATCTCGAGAGATTTCGCAGCGCGCCGCTCACCCGTGAACCGTTTGATTTTTTAATTGTTCCAGAGTTTGTGAAGGCTGAGGCGCGCCCCGCAATCGACAAGGATTATCCTGACGTCGCTAGAGCCGGCAGCTTTCCTCTTCGAGAGGTGACTTATGGCCCGGCGTTTGCGAAACTCATTGATGAGATGCGGAGCGAGGAGTTTCGCAAGGCGTTCGAGGAAAAATTTGATGTCGATCTGACTGACCGTCCGGACATGATCACCGTGCGCGGACGTTGTAGTGAGAAAGATGGTAAGATCCACACTGATTCTGAGACAAAGATCATAACTATCCTTGTCTACATGAACTCGGCATGGGAATCCTCTGGGGGCCGCCTTCGCTTGCTGCGATCCGGGATGAACCTGGAAGATGTGATTCTTGAAGTCCCGCCAACCGAAGGCACCCTGCTGGCATTTCGCCGCAGCAACAATTCATGGCACGGTCACAAGCCATTCTCTGGTCCGCGGCGTGTCATTCAATTCAACTGGGTCACAAGTGAGGCAGTCGTCCGGCGTGAGCAGAACCGGCATCGGTTTTCCGCGTGGATAAAGAAAGTGCGTAGCGCGGTATCCGGCCAAAAACAGGCGGCCTGAGGGCGCGATCTGCAAACTGTAGCTATGCTGCCCGGTTTGATTTACTTTTCAGCAATTGAACGGTCAGATTGAAACGCCAACCTATTCAGACGGATCGGCACTGCGATCCGCGGCCTTCTCGCGGATACTATTAATCAAGCCCTCGGCGCTGGGGGATGTTGTGCACACGATCCCAGTGTTGGTGAAGCTGCGCGCGCGTTATCCGCGTGCGCGGATTGACTGGCTAATTACGCCCGAGAACGCGGAAATCGTGCATTATCATCCGGCGCTTACGAATGTCGTCCTTTTTGCCCGGCGCGATTTCTCCAAACCAGGTCGGCGATGGCGCGCAATGCTGGAATTTTTCGATCTGCTCAAACAAATTCGTCGCGCAAAGTACGATCTGGTGATCGACATGCATGGCCAGCTGCGTTCGGCTTTTTTCGCGCTTATCAGCGGCGCTCGCGTGCGCATTGGGTTCGATCGACCGGTCAAACGGACAGTTACAATTTCCACCGAGCACGATCTCAAAAATGTGCCCAGCCATGGCTGGCGCGGCGCACGTGAGGGTTCGTGGGTGGCATACACACACCGCATCCCTATTCCGACGCTCGACGTGCATGCAATTGATCGTTACCTGTGGGTCGGAAAACTGCTTGGGTTCGACGACAATCCGCCAGATCTAACAATTCATCTTTCTTCGAAAACCGTGAAGAACGTTGAGCAGTTGCTGAAAGAGAAAGGTGTAGATGCGTCCCAACCGTTGATTGTTCTCGTGCCGGGGACCATTTGGGAGACGAAGCATTGGACCATTGAAGGATTCGCAGGCGTCGCACGGCATTTTCTTCGCGAAGGATTTGCGGTTGCGTTAGCTGGCACGAAACGCGATCAACCCCGCTGCCGGCAAATCGCTGCCGCGGCGCCAGGTACATGCGATCTTTCAGGAAAGACCAGGCCAGCGGATTTGGCGGCCCTTATTCAACATGCTGAGGTCGCCGTGACCAACGATTCTGGCTCCATGCACGTTGCCGCGTCGCTCGACAAACCGGTAGTCAGTGTCTTCGGCCCGACTAACCCAGTTCACATCGGCCCGTACGAGCGACCCGAATCGGTCGTGCGCGTAGACTTACCGTGTTCGCCCTGCAACTACCGTCGTTTGAGCCAGTGCCCGTTTGATCACGCCTGCATGAAGCAGGTGACATCGGCAATGGTGGTCGAGCGTGTGCAGAGAATCGTTTCCACGGGAAGATTGGCGACTCAATCGGCCGGTATAAGCTGAGCTCTCCTCGGCGCGTCGTGGCCGAGGCAACAAATGCTTCCATTGAGGGCAGGGACACTATAGCACGCGAAAGCTTTGGTACGGGTGTCGCAATTTGATTCCCTTGTTGCGCTGACGTTCATAAGATCGGCCTTTATCGTGACCAAAACGAAAGCAATTTTCGCGGGACTACTTGCCGGATTAGTCGCCGGCATCGTGATGATCGCAGGGATGTTCTTGCTCGCGATGTTGGGAGTGGCGACGCCTCTTGTGATTATTGGCGATCGCCTGTCAGTTTTCATTCCGCCGGGTCCGTTTCTTTCCATAATGGGCAAAGTGGGCGGCTATAATCATCTCAAGCAGCTCGGCGTTGGCTCGACGATAGCCGGTCAACTCATTATCGGCGCATTTGCCGGAGCAATGTTCGCACTGTTCTCGCGTCGCAATCCTGCACCTGCTTCGGCTGTTTGGACCATTTCGATATTCGTTTTGTTACCGACCGTGGCGTTCGCGGTCGCGCTTTGGCCGGTTTTGGGCACGAGTTACGTTGGCGTGCCTATTGACGCTGCGCGTCTGGTCACGCTTGTGGGTTTTGCCGTGTGCGTTTTTGCGTTTGAGCGAACACTAGTGGCAGGTTTTCACTTTCTTACACGACGAAGAAGTGGCGATGGAGACTACGAATTTAGTCCCGCAATCGGCCGGCGTGCTTTTGTCCTCGGCGCGATCGGAGCTGCTGTTACTGGTGGGGGTATAACGCTGGCTCGCAAGCTTTACCGTGCAGCCACCTTCAGCTACGACGGCACGCAGTACAAGGGGCGAATTGTCCAACCCATCACGCCTAACGAATTGTTTTATTGCGTGACGAAGAATGTCATCGATCCGCGAGTGGATGTCGATCTTTGGCACCTTGAAGTAGGCGGGCTTGTGAAGAACGCCACTACATGGCGATTTGACGATTTATCAGGATTCGAAACGAAAGAGCAGGAGACAACGCTCATGTGTATCAGCAACGGTTTGGATGCCGGACTGATCAGTAATGCTGTTTGGAAGGGCTTTCCACTACGCGACCTTCTGGACCGAGCCGTGCCAGTTTCCGGCGCAGCGCGAGTCCGCTTTCGTGGCGTCGATAATTATGCCGACACAATCCCGCTCGAGAAGGCACTGGAGCCAACCACGTTGCTTGCTTACGAAATGAACGGCGCAACGGCGTGTCCTTACCGCATCGGCACGGCTACCCGTTACGCGTGATTGTGCCCGGTTACTTTGGCGAAAAACATGTGAAATGGCTCACCCGAATCGAAGTTAGCGATGCTAACGCGAAAGGGTTTTACGAGACACAAGGTTGGGGCCCCGATTTCACCACACCGACGAGATCGAGAATTGACGTGCCGGATTCCTGGTCGTCGTTCGCTTTAGGCGAATTGAACGGACCGATTGAAGTGAAGGGGATCGCTTACGGTGGCGACCGCGGTATTTCGCGCGTGGAATTTAGCAGCGACGGTGGTAAATCGTGGCGCGTTGCTGAGATCTATTACTCCGGCGGCAATCTGGCGTGGTCGCTTTGGAAAACCCAATGGATGCCAGATGCGGCAGGTGATTACATGCTGGTCGTCAGGGCTACCGACGGAGAAGGCGATGTGCAGGAATGGGACGAAGGTAGAGGCCCATTTTCCGGCGTAGCTGGTTTACATGAGATCGGCGTCAGCGTGACAGGATAGCAGGCCTGTCACGGCCGCATGTCGCCCGTGAGCTGAATTGTCACTCGCGAGGTGATGTCGGCCCGCAATAACTTGCGCTGTGTGCTAGATTTATTGATGGAGCGACTGATCATTATTGGAAGTGGCTGCGCCGGATTAACAGCGGCAATTTACGCGGCCCGCGCGAACTTGAGCCCGTTGGTGCTGGAAGGTCGACATCCCGGCGGACAACTCTCCACGACCACGCTCGTTGAAAATTATCCCGGTTTTCCAGAGGGAATTGATGGACCTCAGCTTATTCTGAATATGCACAAACAGGCTGAGAAGTTTGGCGCCCGATTTTCGTACGCCGAAGCGACCGATTTTGACGCGAGCAACCGGCACATTCGCATCAAATCCGATGATGAATGGTTGGAAACAGAAGCTGTGATCATCGCTAGTGGAGCTTCAGCCCGTTATCTGGGACTCGAAAATGAAGAGAAACTAATCGGTCACGGACTGACCTCCTGCGCCACATGCGATGGCGCATTTTACAAAAATGTTCCGGTTTGCGTGGTTGGCGGGGGCGATTCTGCGGCGGAGGAATCGTTGTTCCTCACTCGTTTCGCTTCAAAGGTCTATTTGATTCATCGGCGCGATACGATGCGCGCCTCGAAAATCATGCAGGCTCGTGTATTCGCGAATAAGAAGATCGAACCGGTCTGGAACACTGTCGTTACCGAATACATTCCAGACGAAAACGGCGAGATGCGCGCTGTTCGCCTGCGCAACGTGAAGACGAGTGAAGAACAGGAATTAGCCGTGGCCTGTGTTTTCGTGGCAATCGGTCACGATCCCAATACCAAGGCGTATCGCGGCAAGCTCGAGATGGATGGGGACGGTTACTTAATTATGAAGAACCTGGTCGAGAGCAGGCATCCGGGCGTGTTTGTGGCGGGCGACGTGGCCGATCGCGTTTACAAGCAGGCCGTAACGGCAGCCGGCTCGGGCTGCGCAGCAGCAATGGATGCGGAGAAGTACCTGAGCGCAGTAGAATCGTCCAAGTGATCGCGTTTGGCGCTACCGTCGCGTTTCCAATGTCATGTTGAGTGCAGACGGAGGATCCTCGGATTGTCAGATGCGTTGAGGAAGCAACGATCAGAGATTACTCGCTTCGCTCGAATGACAATTTGCACGTGAAAATCTGCGACCTTACCCAGTTTTACTCTCCGGTAAGTGGAGGCGTGAAACGATACGTTCACGAAAAGATTGCGTACATCAGCAACTGTTCGCCTGACGATAGGCACGTTCTCGTCATTCCCGGAGCGAAAAATGAGATAACAACAAATGGCCGATCGCGAATCTACTCGATTCGTTCGCCATTGGTGTCGCGGATCTCGCGGTATCGCGCACTCCTAAATCTTCGCGCGATCGAAGAAATCCTGGAACGCGAACATCCGGATCTCATTGAATCGAGCGATCCGTATCAGATCGGATGGAAATCAGTTGCCGCCGGTCGTGCGCTTAGCGTGCCGGTCGTTGGTTTTTATCATTCCCATTTCCCGGAAGCCTATCTGCGCGCCGGCACGAAATTTTTAGGCACACGCGGCTCGCAGCGAGCGATGAAATTGACGCGTGCTTATGTACGCAGACTTTACAATCATTTTCAAGCCACACTGGTGCCGTCCGAAGAGCTGGCCGAGCTGCTTTTCGAATGGGGCGTGCGCAATGTGCGGCCGGTGCGCCTCGGCATTAACACCGCACTTTTTAAGCCAGTGCCCCATGATGCAGCTGCCACTCGTCACTTTTTAAACATCAGTCGTGGGCAGACGCTGCTCCTCTACGCCGGCCGATTAGCCGGCGAAAAAAATACACAAACATTGTTCCAAGCGTTCGCGCTGCTGCGCCAACGGCACCGGAGCAAGTTTCATCTTCTGATCATCGGCGACGGACCGCAGCGGCGCAAAGTACAACAGTTGCAACGGCGCGCTGGAAATGTCTCCTGGATTTCATATTGCGCAGACGCGAGTGATCTTGCCCGTTACTACCGCGCAGCGGATCTTTTCGTACACCCAGGTGTTCAGGAAACCTTTGGCCTTGTAGCCTTGGAAAGCCAGGCGTGCGGCACTCCCGTAGTGGGAATTCATGGGAGTTACATGGATCGGATTATTTGTCACGACCAGAAAGGCTGGGCGCAGGAGAATAGCCCGGAGGCGTTGGCTCAAGCGATTGAAGATTTTAGTACTAAAAAATTGTCAGCTTTGGGACAGGCCGCCGCGGCCACAACGGAACGGCTCTACAGCTGGCCGCGGGTATTTAACGAACTGTTTTGCATTTATAGCGAGGTTCGCGCAAACTACCGCCAATCTTAGATGGCGGGCGACGACCATAAGCCGTTCCTCATTCGTGGCTATCGCAGATCGGACCGTGAAGCGGTACGAAAGCTCTGCTGCGATACCGGATTTCTCGGCGACCCGATTGATCCCGTGTACGAAGATCGAGAATTGTTCGCCGATTTTCTCACGACCTATTACACCGATCACGAACCGGAGTCGTGTTTTCTCCTTGAGGTGGATGGCGAAATTCGCGGTTATCTTCTCGGCTCGCGCAAGCCGCTGCAGAACCAGCTCTATGCGCTTTATCAAAATGTGTGGCTTTTTTTTCGCGCCCTGACGCGATATTTTCGCTACAGCCAACGCTCACGTCGTTTTATTCGATGGCTGCTGGTACACGGTTGGCGTGAGGTGCCTGCGGCGCCGAGACGCACGCCGCATTTTCATATCAACTTGCTGCCGGACGCGCGGCAGGTTTCGACGACGCGCGCGCTGATGAGCGCATATCTGAGTTATCTTTACCGGTCCGGCGAAAAGCGTGTCTACGGTCAGATCATTACGTTTGAGAGTCGCCGCGGAGAGAAAATGTTTGAGCGCTACGGGTTCAAAGTGCTGAATCGCGCGGAGATCACGAAGTACAGGGCAATTTATCCCAAATCGGTTTATCTCAGCACCGTGATCAAGAACTTGGAGACGGCCGAACCGCTCTCTGTGACGACGCGTTCACGTTTGTAAGACACGCAACTTGTTCCAAGCGGCAGCGTGCGTTAATGTGCGCCGCATTTTTGCCGGCATAGCTCAGCTGGTAGAGCAGCTGATTTGTAATCAGCAGGTCGTCGGTTCGAATCCGACTGCCGGCTCATTTTAACGTTTCGCTTGCCGATTGTGGATCGCAAGGCAATTGCTCGTCACCAGCACGCGGTCGGCAACCTCGAATGGCAGCTCGATTCTTGTGGCTAACAAATACAAAGAGCTGTTTTTTCCTTGCGAAATTTGCACCCGATCTGGCGACATTTCGTCCGCGAGGGCTTAAACAAATTGCCTTCGTGCCGATTCACGAAATGATACTTTAACGACCTGATTACAATGACTCATCCGCGGTATGACTTTGATTTTGCTGTGGCTGGGGGCGGTCCAGCCGGCTCCTCGGCGGCCATCTCGCTGGGACAGCGTGGTCATTCAGTTGTCCTCTTTGAGCGCGACACATTCCCGCGGTTTCACATTGGAGAGTCGTTGCTTTCGACTGCGAACGACGCGTTCGCAACTTTGGGCGTAGCCAAGAGAATCGAGGCGGCTTCTTTTCCGGAGAAATGGGGAGCGCGTCTCTTCACGCACGACGGTCAGAGCGGCCGGTACGTGGATTTCACAGATGTTCGAGAGGTGACCAGGCCGCAGACGTATCAGGTGTGTCGTCAGGAATTCGATCGTATTCTCATGGAACGAGCACGCGAAGTGGGCGTGAACGTTCGAGAAGCATGCAACGTCACTGCGTGTGAGTTTACTCCTGATGCCGCAGCGCTGGACGTGGCGTCACGCGTCGACGGTGCGACGTGTCACCTGCGCGTGCGCGCGGTAATTGATGCCACAGGTCGCGGAGGTTTACTCGCTCGAAAATTCAATCTGCGCACCGAGGAACCGCGGCTCGCCAACATAGCAATATTCTCCCACTACACGAATGTCCCGCGTCTAGGAGGCGCCCGGCCTGACGACATTCCACTTATCGCACGCAGCGACGCCGGCTGGTTCTGGCTGATTCCAATTTCAAAAGAGTTCACCAGCGTCGGCGTGGTTTTGCCGAAGGACCTTTACCGCAGTTTGGCCAAGGATTCGCCGGAGGAGACGCTCAACAGCGCAATCTGCGACACAGCAATTGTCGCCGAATTAATGCGGGAGGCTCGTCGCGAGTGGCCTGTACGTGTGGAAAAAGATTTTTCGTACAGCGCTTCGGCGTATGCTGGCCATCGTTGGATCCTGGCCGGGGACGCAGGATCATTTCTTGATCCGGTATTCTCGACCGGAGTTTCAATCGCTATGGAGTCGGGGATCGAAGCCGCTGCCGAGCTCCATCGTGCGCTGGCAAGAAATGACTTCTCGGCTGCGAGTTTTGCGGGATTTTCTCGTCATCAGCGCAAGCGGTTTCAGAGATTTCGGCGTTTTGTTGTAGGATTTTACACACCAGCGTTCCGCGACGTCTTTTTTAGCCCGCAACCTCCAACCCTAATCTTCCGGTCCGTTGTTACCGTGCTTGCGGGTAAGTGGAACGCAAGTTTGTGGACCCGCTTCTTGAACCATGTGTTCTTCAGTATGGTATGGATGCAGAAACATTTTAACCTAACCCGCCCGGTGTTCCGGCGCGACCGAGACGCGGGCTATCCGATCGAAACTCCCTCTAAAGATCCCGTTGCGCGTGGCGCCTAACCCCTGGCCGCGAATTTCTCCACAACATGTGAAGGCGTCATTTCAGCGGCCAAATTTCGGTTGTCCTGCTTCTTCAGTACCCGGTTCGTGAACGGGTTGATGGGTGCCGCTTCCCACCAGGCGTTCGAATAGCGGAGACGCCATCAGCGTGGTAAGGACCGCCATAATCACGAGAGTCGCGAAAAGTCCCTCTGATATGATGCCACGTTGCAGTCCGATGTTAATGATGATCAGTTCCATTAATCCGCGGGCATTCATCAATGTGCCAATGCCGAGCGCTTCGCGGTTTTGGATACCAGTAGCCCGTGCGGCTGCCCAGCACGCAACCCCTTTACCGATAACGGCTGCGATCAACACGGCGCCGCACATAGCCCAAAGAAAGCCCGTGTTGAGCAAACCGATCTTTGTATTCAAACCCGAGTAGGTAAAAAACAGCGGGAGCAGCAAGGCCACGGTAAGTGGCTGAATACGGCTAATCATGTCGCGCGCGACGACTCCCCGCGGCATCGCGGCACCCATGACGAACGCACCGAACACGGCGTGCAAACCGATGAGATCGGTGAACCACGCACCCAGAGCCATAAGTGCCAGGCCGACGACTAGCCCGGCCTCCGTGAGCATTCCTTTTTTTACCAGACAGACTTTGGCACGAAGCAGCAACGGCCGTAGGATTAACAGGGTTAAGCTCACATAAGCGACACCGCCGACGATATTGATGAGCGCATGGCCCCAATTTTTCTCGAAACTCGCGAGCACCACCGCGAGCAGACACCATGCCGTCGCGTCGTCGATTGCCCCGGCGCCCAACGCCACCGTTCCCATGGTCGTGCCCGTAAGTTTTTTGAAATGAATGATCCGCGCGAGCATGGGAAAGGCGGTGATACACATCGATGCGCCAAGGAAGAGCATTGCCTCCGAGCGCGACGTCGTGCTTGGAAATAGCGCCGTATTCTCAAATAGAATCCAGGCCAGCCCAGCGCCCAATATGAAAGGTGTCAGCATTCCGGCTACCGACACGGCGACCGAGCTTGTGAGTTTGCGTCGCACGATATCGACCCGGAATTCCATGCCCACGACAAACATGTATAGCGCCAGACCTAGTTGTGACGCTGGAAACAAATAGCTCTGGGTGTCGCGCATTTTCTGAGCGGGATCCCATGGAAAGAGCCAATGCTGCGCATTCGGCCAGAGCAAACCGAAGAGCGACGGCCCGAGCAGCACGCCGGCTAGCATCTCGGCCACGACTTGCGGCTGTCCGAGTCGCCCAGCGAGCGCTCCCACGATGCGGCAGAACAACAGAATAACTGCAAGCTGAATGAAAAACTGAACAGCAAGATGTACGTTGTTCATGGACTGACTTATGCAGCGTGAAGGTTAACGGAATCAAACAGGATGGGACAAGGTGAACGTTGCCTTGTTTAGACTGCGCGAGGCCGTTGGTAATGAATTGCACACTTGACGCGATAAGTGCGGGCCAAGAAAACTATGTATTCGTAACATGCAATCGCAGACAAACCCCCCTCAATCCGCGGACACCGACTTTTACGACGTGGTAATCATGGGAGGCGCGCTTTCGGGAGCCGCAACCGCTACGCTCTTGTTGCGGCAAAATCCCGGAATTCGCATATTGATCCTGGAGAAATCGGCAAAACTTTCGCGCCGCGTCGGTGAGGCAACCGTGGAGGTCAGTGCATATTTCATGGGTCGGGTGCTGGGCTTGACGCAATATCTCAATGAATCGCACCTTGCGAAACAAGGCTTGCGCTTTTGGTTTACAAATAGCGATGTAAACACACTCGCCGAAGCGAGCGAAGTTGGCCCGCTTTATCAGGTGCGTGTGCCGTCTTATCAACTCGATCGTGCCGCGTTTGATGAAGAGGTACTGCGCCGCGCCGGTGTTGCGGGCGCGGAGATTTTGCGTCCCGCAACAATAATCAACGTGCAGTTACGGCGGGGTAAAGAACAAACGGTCATTTTTCGCAATGGTGAAGGCACCAGGACAGTTCGTTCTCGATGGATTGTTGATGCGTCCGGTGTAGCCGCGATTCTAGCCCGCAAGGAAGGTTGGTGGAAATCCAACACTGAACATCCGACTGCGGCGGCGTGGTCAAGATGGAAGTATGTCAAGGATTGGGACAGCCGCGAGCTGGCCGAAAAATATCCTTCATGGTCGCGCGCTGTTTACGCCACGCGTAACACTGCCACCAATCACGTAATCGGGGATGGCTGGTGGAGCTGGTGGATTCCACTGAAAGGCGGGGACGTAAGTGTCGGCGTGGTTTTCGATCAAAGACTCGTCGATTGGCCACAGGATGCTGGAAAACTTGGCGAACGGCTCAAGGCTTTCCTGATGAAGCATCCAGTCGCGCGTGAGATTTTGATTGATGCTCAATTTAATGAGGAAGACGTCCACTGGCGGAAAAACCTCGCTTATTACAGCACGAATTTTGCCGGAGATGGCTTTGTTCTGGTTGGGGACGCTGCCGCGTTCATGGATCCATTTTATAGCCCCGGTATGGACTGGATCTCCTTTACGACCTCACGCGCGGCTGCGCTGATCACTGCCCAGAGAAAAGGCGAGGCGATAAGTGGATTAATTGAGCGGCACAATCGCGATTTGGCGAGATCTCATCGTTGCTGGTTCGAGGCTGTTTACAAGGATAAGTACGAATACATGGGCGAATTTGACCTGATGAGCACTGCTCTGATTTTCGATCTTTGCCTTTATTACGTGGGCGTAGTATCCCGGATATTCAGGTACGGTGAGAACGCTCTGCTGGTTCCGCCTTTTTCCGCCACGGGCGTCGGACCCGTTTTTCATTTCATGCGAACCTACAATCGCCGTTTTGCTCAGATTGGGCGTCGTCGTCGCGAACGTCGAATGCTGGGCAAAACCAACAGAGCGCACCGATGCCTGATCCCGGGCTTCAAACTGCATTCCACCAATCCCAAACTTTTTGCTCAAGGCTTCGCAAAATGGGCGCGAGTGGAACTTGGCGAGCTGTTTTCCTCAAGTGCGTCTGGATGATGATCGTTTAGCTTGCAATCGACTTACGGCGGGGCGTCACCAAAATCATCTCAATGAGACTCGCCGTATTTGCTGTTGCGCTTGCGTTGACCACCAGTGCTTTTGGCCAGGAGCAGTCTGGAGCGGTTCGCAGCGACACTGGCAGCGATTTGCTTTGGAAAAAGCTCGAGGCGCGCGTTGATGAAGTCGCCGATCAGCTCGATGGCGTGATGGGCGTGGCAATTCTCGATTTAACAGATGACCGGACCCTTTTGAGCAATGCCGATCGGGTTTTTCCCGCCGCCAGCTCAATCAAAATCGCGATCTTGCTGGAGTTGTATCATCAGGATGAAGAAGCTCGCGCAGGAGCCAAAGGCAAAACGAGATATTTACACCTTCGATCTCAACGATGTTGTCGAAGAAAGCCGGATCATGTCTTACTGCTGGCGTAACCCGTGTTACTAATCGCGATCTGGCTCAATTCACGGTTGCGGTGAGCGACAACACCGTCGCGAATGTCCTCTACCACCGAGTCGGGAAAGATCACGTAAGCACAACGCTGCGGCTTATCCAAGTCGATGCTGCGCCGAAAGATGATGGATATCGCGGCTGTTCGACGCGGCGACGAGAACATTGCAACGCCACAGGAAATGGTTCGGATGTTGGAAGCTATTTACAAGGAGAAGGCGCTGAACAAGCAAGCGACCGCAGAATTGATCGAACAGCTTTCCACACCGAAACAGAGCTATATTCCGACTTACTTGCCCGATAATGTTCGCGTAGCTAATAACCTTGGAGAATTACAAGCTGTGCGGAGCGATTCAAGTGTCGTTTTTGCTGAACATCGGCCGTTTGCAATAAGTGTTATGACCAGTTACGACCGCGATGAAAGAACCGCCGAGGGTGCCATCAGCGAAGTTGCTCTCGAAGCGTACTACTACTTCGAAATGCGCGGGAAGGCCTCCGAATATGGTCGCGTGGTGCCGCCGATTTCGCCCGAATGATGAGTCACTTGCATCACGCATGCAGTCATGAGTCGTAGTTAACTATGCGCTGGCTCACTCCACTTTTCGCGCTTGTGACGCCGGCACTACTGACCACAATTCGAGTGCCTGCGACAACTTCTTCGAAATCACCACCAAATTTCACCTTGAAACCCGCATCATTCGCCAGAGTCGTAGCACCAAGAATTACCCGGAGGGGAAGATCGGAATTACAGCTGGGGCAGACATGTAGCCCTGAACAACTCAACCCAACGTTCACGATTGCCAAGCACGACGGCCCGTGCGCTCCCAGAATCACAACAGCTGATAAGGATCGACATCGACCGCAACGGTGACGTCTTCGGGGAATGGCAGTTTGTCGAGCATTTCGCGGGTCAGCCTGCTCAGTCGCATGATAGCTCCGCCACGAATCAGGATATGGAAGCGGAATTGCCCTTGTAATTTCTCCAGCGGCGCGGGCGTTGCGTCGCCTAGAATGAACTCTTCCGACAGCACTTCGTTCAAACGGCGCTTTAACGTTTCGGCTGACAGTTTCGCCCGTCCTTCATGTGGCGAGCGCACGGTGATCAGCACCGCATGTTTGAACGGCGGAAAATCGCAGCGCTCGCGAAATTCGAGTTCCTGTTGAAAATACCCGGCGAAATCATGGTGCCGCGCAAATTGAATCGACGGACTAAATGGCGTGTAAGTTTGTACAAAAACCTCACCGGATGTTTCTCCACGTCCGGCGCGCCCGGCAACCTGTGTGAGAAGCTGGAACGTGCGTTCCCCTGCGCGAAAATCCGGCAGGTGCAGCGCGAGATCGGCATTGATGATTCCCACCAGCGTCACATTCGGAAAATGGAGACCCTTCGCGATCATTTGCGTTCCGACGAGGATATCGATATTGCCCGTGCGGAAATTTCTCAAAGTCTCTCGATAGGATTCCTTGCGCGTCATCGAGTCTGCATCCATGCGACGCACCACAGCTTTTGGAAAAATTTGTGATACGGTTGCTTCAACTTTTTCGGTGCCGAAACCCGAGTAAATCAATGCATCTTTTCCGCAGGCCGGACATTTCTTTGGCACCGCGGCGGTGTGGCCACACAAGTGACAGCTCAACCGTCCAGTAATCGCGGGGTGCCGGTGAAAGGTGAGTGCGACACTGCAGTTCGGGCAATTACGCGCTTCGCCACAATTGCTGCACAGGAGCGAAGTAGAGAAGCCGCGTCGATTTAAAAACAAGATCGTCTGCTCTCGTTTCTCCAGGCGATCTGCAATTGCGGCTCGCAATTTTCCTGACAAGATCGTTGCCGCCTTCTCTTTCCGCCGTTCCTGGCGAAGGTCGACAATACGCATGAGCGGCATCTGCTTTTCGTCGATCCGCTGAGTAAGAGTCAGCAGGTGATATTTTCCAATTGCAGCGTTGTGGTAACTCTCCAGGGATGGCGTAGCGCTTCCCAGGACAACGACGCATTTCTCAATCTTGCCGCGCACGATTGCCACGTCACGCGCGTGATACCGGGGAGCTTCTTCCTGCTTATATGTTGTCTCGTGTTCTTCATCGACAACAATGAGTCCCAGGTTTTTCAGCGGCGCGAACACTGCGCTCCGCGCGCCGATTACGATACGTGCGCGAGCGCAATGAATTTTGTGCCATTCATCGTGGCGTTCGCCCTGGGACAAGTGGCTGTGCAAGACGGCGACCGCGTCCTGCATGTCGGCAAAGCGGCCTTTGAAACGCTCAACTGTTTGTGGTGTAAGCGAAATTTCAGGAACTAAAACAATGGCAGTGCGCCCGCGGCCGAGCGCGGCACGAATTGCCTGGAGATAAATTTCAGTCTTCCCGGAACCGGTCACGCCATGGAGCAAAATCGGGCGCGACTTGTCCGGTGAATCGAGCGCTTGTGTGACTTTCGTAAGCGCTTGCGTTTGCTCCTGGTTGAGAGCGAGGTTTGATGTCGCAAGAAACTGTTCATCAGCATGTGGATCCCGCACGACAGCTTCTTCGCGCAACTCCACGAGGCCGCGTTTCTCCAGCGCACGAAGCGTCTGGTTGTCGAGAGAAGTCTGCCGCAGAAGTTGCGACGCGCGAGTTGGGCCCTTCAATCGTAAGATCGCCTCCAGAAGTTCTGCCTGCCGGGGAGCGCGTCTGCGCAACTTCTCAAGTTCTTCGTTGTCGACCTCGCGCCCGGCCTGGACGAACAATTGCTTTTTCCAGCCGATTTCTGCGCGCCGGATGACTTGCGGCAATAGGCTACGCATGACTCCTTCGATTGGGCAGCAATAATAGGCGCTGATCCATCTGCCCAGCTCGAGCAATTGTTCGCTTAAAACTGGCGCTTCTCCCACGAGCGCTTCGATTGGCCGGATCCCTTTGGCTTCACTCTGTTCCGTGACGGCGACAACCGTCGCAAGGGCCGATTTATCTCGAAACGGCACGCGCACGCGAGACCCGATTCCCACCCGTTCCATCAAGCCCTCTGGCACGGCATAGTCGAGCTCGCGGTGAATTGCCCGATCAATAATGACGCGAACGTAGCTGGGTTTCGCCATGAAGACCGCGTTAATTTAATTGCTCACGACAGCAGGAGCACGAGATTTGATGCCGAGGTGATACAATTTCTGCTCAAACTGGTCCTGTGCGTGATGCTGGCGCTGACCGCGGGTTTCGCGTATCTGGCCATGCGATCGGGCGATCCCATCTACACGTTTTACGAATGGATGAGCCCAGCACGATTTCACCAGTACGACCGCCCGATTCGCGCCGTTGCCGCTGAACATCATCTGGATCCGATGCTGGTGAAAGCAGTCGTATGGCGTGAAAGCCGCTTCGATCCAAGAAAACATGGCAGCCGCGGAGAGCGTGGACTGATGCAAGTAAGCGAAAAAGCGGCTAACGAATGGGCGCATGCAAACAAAATCGACAATTTTACGGTGGACCAACTCTTCGATCCGAGAACGAATCTTGAGGCGGGCACATGGTATTTGCATCGCGCGTTTGAACGCTGGGAAGCACAGTCGGATCCCACTCCCTTTGCACTTGCCGAATACAACGCCGGAGCCAGTCGTGTCGAACGATGGAGCGGCGCCAGCGGCGGCAGTAACACTCCTGTAAACCAATTTCTGCAGAACATAGACTTTCCCGGAACGCGCAAGTACGTCGACTCAATTATCCAGCGGTTCCAATTTTATCAGCGGCGAGGGCAAATGTGACGAACCTCAAGCGCCATCTCCGGTTGATTCCACGATACGCTTGGTGTTCAGGCGCCCCATCTCCTGCGGCAACTTCAGTGCGCAGCAGAATGATGGGAGTAGCCGATTTCAATCACAACAGAGCCGACGATGTGGTTCATAATTCCAGCACACGTCAGACGGCCATTTGGTATCTCAAGAAGTTCATCTGATCGGTAGCGTTCGGCCGGCTCTCCCCGTCGATTGCATTGTGATGGCTCCGTACCTGTCGTTATTCGCCAGAGCAATGTTTCGACGTCGACGGCAGAATAATTCAGGTTAAATCTTCTTGATGATGAGCAGGGAGGAAATCGCGCACGTTTTGGAGCAAATCGCGACGCTGCTCGAATTGAAGGACGAGAACCCATTCAAAATCCGCGCCTACACGAATGCCGCGCGGGCAATTGAAACATTTGGCGGAAATGTCACCAATTTTGAGGATGAAGAAGTGGTCTCGAAAATTCCAGGAATCGGAAAGAGCATAGCTCTCAAAATCAAGGAACTTGCGGCGACCGGATCGCTGAAATATCGAGACGAATTGGCGGCGGAATTCCCTTCCGGAGTTCTTGAATTGTTCTCACTCCCTGGGCTCGGCGCCAAGAAGATCAAGGCTCTCCACGACAAACTCCAGATCAGTTCCATCGAGCAACTGCAAAAAGCATGCGAAACCGGGCGTGTCGCTGAATTGCCGGGTTTTGGCGAAACAACTCAGCAAAAACTCTGTGACATCATTGCAAAACGCGCCGCGCACGCAGGTTCATTTCAGTTCGGGCAGATCGCANNNNGCGCTGTGCAGGTCGATCTGGCTGGGAGTTACCGGCGGAGAAAAGAAATCGTACATGATCTGGATCTTTTGGTGGCGACAAAGAACCCAGCAGAAATCACGAAATTCTTCGTTTCTCATCCGCTGGTGGAGTCGATTATCGCGCAGGGGCCTACCAAATCGAGCGTGCGACTGAGATCGGGAGTGCAGTGCGACCTGCGAGTGGTCGGCACGCCGGAATATCCTTTCGCGCTCGCGTATTTCACTGGCAACAAGGAACACAATATCGAACTCCGCAGCCGTGCACTTCGCCGAGGCTGGACGCTTAACGAATATCGGCTGGCTTCACTTCCGGCGGATCCGACAGCGAAAAAGAAAATGCCAACAAGCAAAGTTCCAAAGGTCCACGACGAAGCCGATGTTTATCGAGCAGTCGATCTCGATTTTATTCCGCCGGAGTTACGGGAGAATTGGGGTGAATTCGAAGCCGCTGAAAACCACTCGCTGCCCAGACTGATTGAGAAGGAAAACCTGCGGGGCACATTTCATTGTCACACGACCGCAAGCGACGGGCACAACTCAATCGAGGAGATGGCGGCCGCTGCACAGGAGCTGGGACTCGAGTACCTCGGCATCGCAGACCATAGCAGAAGTTCGATCCAGGCACATGGACTGGACGAAGCGAAGTTGCGCTTCCAAATCGCAACCATTCAAAGGTTGAATAACACGTTGCGCGACTTTCACCTTTTTGCGGGTGTGGAATGCGACATTTTGCGCGACGGTTCGCTCGATTTTCCAAATGAAATCCTGGCTGAACTGGATTACGTCGTGGCGTCCGTCCATTCCGTGTTCAATTTAGACGAAGCTGAAATGACCCGCCGCGTAATTCGGGCCATGGAGAATCCGTTCGTTACGATGGTGGCGCACCCAACAGGCCGACTGCTCCTGAAGCGAGATCCGTATCCAATTAGTATTCCAGAAATCCTCGACGCGGCGGTACGCACAGGGACATGGATCGAACTCAACGCTGCCCCTAAACGCCTCGATCTGGACTGGAGATGGTGGCCACTGGCGAAACAAAAGGGTGTGAAATGTGTGATTAACCCGGATGCGCATCGCACGGAGCGATTGCAGGATTTGTGGTTTGGAATTGGGATCGCGCGCAAAGGATGGCTGACGAAAGCCGATGTGATGAATTCGTTACCACTCGCCAAAATTAAGGCGGCGCTCCGCGCAAAGCGGGAGTCGGCAGCGCGCGATCACGGATCACGCCGGAATTTACGGACGCCCGAGGGTCCGTCTTAGCACTTTTCTCTCTGCGGCATAAACATGGTGAGGCATTTGCAGGCGCCGCCAGCTTTAATGAATTCGCTCATCGGCAGCTCATAGCAGCGGTAGCCACGGTCTTGCAGGGTCACGACAAGTCGCGGCGCACCTTCGGGCAAGACAATATCTCGCTCGATGACGATGGCATTGCATGAAAAGTGCGTTGCCTCATCCGGCAAAACATCGATCAAACCGGTAACATGTTCGCGAATCGCGCGCTGACCGTATTCATCGAATGCCGATGGAAACCAGAACGCCGAGCCGTCCGGCAGCGGACAAAAGCAGGTGTCGAGGTGATAAAATCGTGGATCGACCAGTTCCACTGAGATTACGAGACAACCAAGCATATCCGCCAGAGCGTGATGAGATTGAATGTCAGAACGAAATTTGTACCCGCAGAAGAGCGCATCGCCCCCAAATAGCGCATCGCCTTCGCCCTCGAAGTAAAGCTTTTGCGGCAACCAATCAACTTCATAACCGCGGTGTTCCATCCATTTCGCGAACAACGGCTGCTCACCTGCGCGCTCTTTATGGCGGAAATTACTAGGGATGAATTTGCGACCAATGGTCAATCCGGCATTGGCCGTGAAAACCATGTCGGGAAGCCCCGGTTGGGGCGGAATCAAATGAACCTGGCAATCGAGATTTGAGAGTCGCGCATGCAATTGTTTCCACTGCTGTTGCACCACAGCTGCATCAGCGCCGCGAGCGCGGCTCATCCAGGGATTGATCTCGTATTCGATACCGTAGTAATCGGGCGGACACAGGAGCAGTTCGTGCATAAGGGCTGTCAATTTACTCCCGAATGCGAGACTCGCTTAGACAGTCGGTGAGTTCTCGCAAGAACGGTTCTACGTCTGTAACCAAACCGATTGATTGCAACGGCTGGTGTTCGACCGTCCGTTCCACAGCAGCCGGATCGATGTCGACGCATACGGTTTTTGCCGCAGGCGCGAGCATGCTCGCTATGGCAAGCGAATGCTGCACGGTCGCAAGCATCATCACATGACTGACATCGGCAAGCTTTTGTCGG
>QHOR01000027.1:20486-21236 GCA_003219395.1 Verrucomicrobiota bacterium
GTCGTTACGCCCGGGATCGGCCCCTCGTCGCGAATCGCGCCAGTTAGCACGATATCCACATCGTGGTGGATACAGGCGTGCATGACCCCCCGCGTGAGGATTTTTTGCTGCACAGCATCGGAAATTCCGCCAGCCGCGCGAATCGTGTTGATAGCGCGGAGATGGTTCTCGTGTCCACCCCGTGCAAAGGCAAGATCGGGATTCATTCCCAGCGAGGTCCCATACAGAGCACGTTCCACGTCGTACGCGGCAAAGGAATTGCCGGCGAACAGCCGATTGACGTAACCGGCTTCGATGAGGCGTCCCAAATGGTGGTCTGCGCCGGTCCGTACAATGGCAGGACCGGCCACGATCGCGATTCTGCCCTTGGCCGCGCGTGCGCGCCGCAGCTCCTCAGCCAGCTCGCGAATGATGGCCGATTTTGGCTCGTCGGCATCGACGATCGTATTGATGAATTGAAAGATATCGGTGTGAGTGGTTGAACGCTGCACCGGCACAACGCGAATCCCTTGATGACCAACGACAATTTCGTCTCCCTTGTTCACATCAAAAAATTTGACCGCACGCGCGGATTCTTCTTTTCGATCCAGGGCAATGGCACTGTTAATCATTGCAGGGCGCACCTCGATTTCCTTACCGCCTACGCGGACAAACGTCTGTTGATTAGTTGTCACATAGAAGTCGCTGGGAAAGACACCGTCCGCAGGCGCACTGGCGAGTTGCACGTTTGCGCGTTCAATGACTTCGGCA
>QHOR01000027.1:21273-30554 GCA_003219395.1 Verrucomicrobiota bacterium
GCTTGTTTCGGCTGACACTACTATCCGTGCGAAGCTCTGGTCCACACGTTTTTCCCCAATCCTGATATCGCCAATCTTGAAATTCGCGTCGTGAGTCAGAATCTGGTCCAGAACCTTAGGCAAAATGAGGGAATCAATAATGTGGCCGCGTAACTCGATCGTTTCTGAAACCATTTATAAACTTAGCCGATCAGAGTGACCGCGCCAGTTGCGCACCAAAGCGTATTCGCAATCTCCAATCTTATGGTCCAATTTCTCCTCCCATATGGAAAAACCTAATGCGCGCGGTCCGTCCCCCAATCGCAAGGCGCATCGCGCGTTGGGCCAGGATCTGAATCGAAAACCGAAACGACCACCACACCTGCCTCCGAAAAAGGCTGTCAGAGTCGTGGATCGCCCGCCACCTCATTAAGCGGAACGGCCATGCAGCACCATCTTTCAGCTCTAGCCACGAAGATCGCAAGTATGCTGTCGACCAGGCCCGAGTACCTGGTGACACAGCCTGCGGAGCTTCGAATTTTCCGGCAAATGTCCGATGCGGAAGTCAGGCAATTTGCCAAAAATCACGGGTGGCGTGTGATAAGCCGCCTGGGAGGGCGGCAAATCGAATTCTACAATGATCCAATCCTGCGTCCGCTGTAGCATGTTCGGAATCCGCGCGAATGAACGAGCCAGTCGAGGGTCAGAATTAATTGATCCGTTCCGCTGGAACCGCGACTGGACAGCGCAAAGCTGTTGGCTTACCAATGCGCCAGCCGCAATTAAATGGAAGCAGCGAAAATTTATTTCATTATTTTCGGTATTCTAACGATCGCCGGCGGCGTTGTCGGTTACGTTAAAGCAGGCAGTGTGGCGTCGATCATTGCCGGGTCAATCACTGGCGTACTGCTCCTTGTCGCCGCGTTTCTTCTTCCTGAACGTCGCGGAATGGGTTTAGCAACTGCATTCATTGTCTCACTTTTACTCATTGCGCAGTTCGCTCCCAAATTTATCCGAACCGGAAGGGTCATGCCCGCAGGGATGATGTCGGTTCTAAGTGTGATCGGACTCATCGCGGCTATTGTCGCCTGGGTGAAAAAGTAATCGCGTGGGAAGAATTCGTCTGCGGACGTGGCGGCGCATAGTGCTGCTGATATTCAGCGCGTTGTTCGCCGCGATTGTTTATCGCTGGATCTCACTGGAACGCCTGCAACACGCCGCGCCAGTGGAAGTCATCGCCACACCCACACCCAGCCCAACGCGGCCACCTCTCATCACCGGAAAACTCGATACTGCCAAACTATTCAACGGCATCACACTTCGTTCCACGGTGGAGACCGTCCCCGGCGCCGATGCAACTACCGAACGAAGCGAGGCAGATAGCTACGTGCTCGACCTGAAATTACAGGCACGAGTGCCTTCGCCAAGTAAGAGCATTGAAGATCTGGCCAAGGTCAGTTCCCAATTGCCAACGCTGTTGCCCGGATTAGCGACAATGTTACAGGCGAATCCGGTTTCGCCCCTCTACGCTCAGCTCTACGATACGAAGGTCCGAATGCTGCGCGAAAATCTCACTCGGCTCGATATTCTTCTCTCGCGGCACAACTTTTTCGATTGCCAGACCGTCTTGCAGCTTCAGCATCCACAAACGCACCGAAAAGCGCTCCTCCTGCAGGCGGAAATGGATGTAGACGCTGACGGGTCTGACGCAGATCGGATGCCTATTAGCACCGGTACACCTGCAAATTTCAAGCCTTCCACCAGTTATCGCTGGCCCAAGAAGACGCCCGCCCCTAACCCATATCTTCCAGCGACCGAAGAAGCATTGAAGCGTGCCGAAGCTGAGTTTGCGCTTTCCACGACGAGTCCCGCCCGCAAACGCGATCTTCGCAACGTGATCGCGCAGTTGCGCGCGGAAATAGGCACCTTACAAAAATTCAGTTTCCTGATCGGCGCGACCGACCCCTTTATTGTGGTGCCTGGGGCATTCATGCATGCTGCCGAACCGGTCAAACCCGGTGACTACGCGTTGGTCATTTTCGGCAACTCGATTTATCCGGCTCTCGTCGGTGATATAGGGCCAAACGACAAAGTCGGGGAGGCATCATTGCGTATTGCAAAAGAGATCAACACGCTTTCGACGCCGTACAATCGTCCGGTAAGCGATCTCAAGGTAACATACCTGATTTTTCCCGGCACGGCTGACAAACCGTTTGGTCCTCCGGATTTGGAAAAGCTTCAAGCCCGCTGTCAGGCGTTGGTTAAAGAAATCGGCGGTGCGAGTGTACCGCTGCATCACTGGGAAAGCGTGATTCCGCCTTCGCCTACGCCGAGTCCGGTGCAAACTCCACTGGCGTCGCCGAGTACAACAGCGTCTTCTCCATCAGCTGTGCCGACGAGCTCTTCTGCGCCACCCTCACCGACATTTGCGTTTCCCGTTCCAAGCCCAGTAGCGACTACTCGGACTCATTCGACATCTACGCCAACGAAGTCTCCGGCCGCAGCGCGGAGCCCGGTTAAGAAACATAAGCCGTGAAGGCGGTTGGATACGAGTCGCGCTGTTCTCGCTTGCGGGTCGTGTGAAACTATACCTTGTACCAAATGATAATTCGTGAGGCTGTTGAGGATGATCTGCCGGCGATCGTCGAGATCTATAATGTCACTGTGCCGACACGCATGGTGACAGCCGAGCTCGAGCCAACGACGGTCGAAGCGCGGCAGGCATGGTTTCGCGAACATTCGCCACAGCATTATCCATTGTGGGTCGCGGAATCGAAAGGTCGCGTAGTTGGCTGGCTCGATTTCAAAAGATTCTTACCACGCTGTGCGTATTGCGGCACAGCCGAGATCAGTGTTTACGTCAATGAAGAATTTCGGCGCGGCGGTGTGGGGCAGCGGTTGTTGGAACAGGCGATTGCGCGCGCACCGTCGCTAGGCCTCACGGCCTTGGTTGGTCTCATCTTCGGCCATAACGAGCCGAGCTTGAGATTATTTCAACGCCTTGGCTTCGAGCAGTGGGGATTTTTGCCCCGAGTCGCACAACTTGATGGCGTCGAGCGCGATCTCGTGGTGATGGGCCGACATTGTCCGGATCGCTCGAATCCGATTTCCAAACCGCTGGACCACTCACGGACGAACAATCAATTCAGCGACAGTCAGAGGCTCATGTATTTACTGATGCAATACCGGCACGAGCCGATCCATTCGAAGCTTCTGAAAATCCGAGACAAATATTCCATGTTGCATCTGGACGTGCTGATTCTCATCTACCACTTTGCGAAAATTTGCTCCGCCAATATTCTCGAGATCGGCGCCTTCGTCGGGGGAGGCACGATCGCCGCAGCATTTGGTGTGCACGATTCGGGAACGGCGAAAAAGATCATTTCCATCGAACCCGGCGGCAGGGTCAAACACAAGCGGCTCGGTACACGCAATATTTTCCGCGACTTGGAACGGAACCTCTCCAGGCAGCATGTGTCGGAATTAATCACTCTTATCAAGGGCCGTTCTTTTGACTCGACAACGATCTCCGCAGTCAATGACTCTCTCGGTGCAGACAAAGTCGGTCTCCTGATTCTCGACGCCGACGCAGCGAAGCGGCGCGATATCGACTGTTACTGCGATAGATTTACGAACGGGTGTTGGATGGTCATTGACGATTATTACGGCATTGATGCTAACGCAAAAATTACGCAAAGCCGAGCCGACGTGGATGCGCTAGTCGCGGCTGGTTATTTGCAACCGCTCGGTTTCTATGGCTGGAGCACCTGGGTCGGCCGTTGGATTGGGCCTCAAAACTGATGCTGTTTTATTGGGAAGCTAGATGTTAAAGACAGCGACCATCGCATTGCGGCGGTCTTGAGTTTGAGACCTGACTACGCTTCTGGACCAATCACCAGATGAATCACGCCGTTCGGCGCAGATATAAAGAAGCCGTTGAAGTCCTCGCTTAATTGCTCAACCTCGTCCCGGCGCGTCACACCGTGCACTTTCAGAACGGATGCCGCGGCTTCGGTGTCGTTTGTTTCCAGCTCCAGCCAGATATCCGGATGACTCAGGTTCGGGACCTTGTCGATCCAGAGGCGGTTCGGGCCGAACTGGAAGATGCAGCCGTCCTTTTCTTCTTCAATCAAAGGCAGTGCAAGCGTGTCGCGATAAAAAGAGACCGTCTGCTCATAGGTGTGGCTGGGACATTTGATGGCGATGTTTGCTCCGCCTGAGAATTGCGGACCTTCGAGCTTTGAAACCATCGCAGCGAAACGGTAACCTAACCTTCTTGGCCGCCCGGCTCAGTCATTTTAACGGGGTCGAGCGCGCGCTCCAGTTCTCTTTCTGGCAACAGTTTTTTCTCGCGGGCGATTTCGCGCACGGTGCGACCGGTTTTTGCACTCTCTTTGGCAATTTCAGCCGCACGATCGTAACCGATCTTAGGCGCAAGGCTCGTCACCATCGCCAGGGATAGCTCGATCAATTCGCGGCATCGCTCTTCATTCGCCACGATGCCACGAACACACTTATCGCGGAAAGCTTCGATCACATTTGTCAGTAGCCGGATCGACTCGAGAAGATTGTGTGCCATCACGGGCATCATTACATTGAGCTCGAAATTTCCATTTGCTCCGGCCCAGGTAATGGTCGTGTCATTGCCGATTACCTGTGCGCAAACCATCATTACCGCCTCGCACATTACGGGGTTCACCTTGCCCGGCATGATCGAACTGCCAGGTTGCGTTGCTGGCAGTTGGATTTCGCCAATCCCACATCGCGGACCGCTTCCGAGCCAACGGATGTCGTTTGCAACCTTAAACAAACTGACCGCAATCGTTTTGAGGTTACCGCTGACTTCAACCACTGCGTCCTTTCCACCTTGTGCTTCAAAGTGGTTTTTCGCCTCGTAAAAGCCGATGCCGGTGCGTTGCTCCAGGTGTCGCAGCATTTTTTCTGGAAGATCAACGTGACGATTCAAGCCTGTGCCCACTGCGGTTCCGCCGAGTGCTAACTCACGCAAAGTTTCGATCGACTTCTGCGCACGCTCTTTGGCATAAGCAACCTGTTGCGCATAGCCGGAGAATTCTTGCCCGAGGCGAACTGGCGTCGCGTCCATTAGATGCGTTCGGCCGATCTTCATAACGTCCCAGAATTCTTTCGCTTTGGTTTCCAGCGCGATATGTAAATGTGCCAGAGCCGGAATCAGGCAGTTCTTTAACTGTTCCGTCGCGCTGATGTGAATGGCGGACGGTATGACGTCATTACTGGACTGGCCCATGTTGACGTGATCGTTGGGATGCACTAATTCGCGCGATCCGATCGCCTGGCCCGCCAGTTGAGCGCAGCGATTCGCGATGACTTCGTTCGCGTTGGTGTTTGTGCTCGTGCCCGAACCCGTCTGGAAAATGTCGAGCGGAAAATGGTCGTCGAGTTTTCCTTCAGCGACTTCTTCAGCTGCCTGCACAATAAGCGCCGCACGCTCCGCATCGAGCAAACCAAGGTCGTGATTTGCTTGAGCGGCAGCCCATTTGATCAGACCAAGGGCGCGAATGAACGGCCGTGAAAATCGATAACCGCTCACGGGAAAATTTAGCACTGCGCGATGAGTCGACGCGCCATGGAGAGCAGACGCCGGAAGCGTCATCTCTCCCATCGAATCTTTTTCGGTTCGAGTCGGCTTCTCCGTCATGCCGAACGCTGTGCGCTAACACTAAAGCTCGCCTCGCGCAGGGTCCCACGTTTACGGGCATCAAGCGCACGTGTTTTCTGGAAAACCGTGATAAACATCGGCGGTATATTTTGCAGGAAGTACTCCGACTGAGCGTGTTCGAACAGGGTCGCGTGTTGCTTTAATTCGTTGGTGACTTGGTAGATGATGAAACTGCCAGCGGGCGCCAGCGCATCATATGTCTTTTGCAGCAGTGCGCGTTTCTTCTCAATTTTAAGGATGCTGAACGGGATACCCGAAAGAATATAATCACAGCGATCAATGCGGTGACGTTCCAGTTCGTGGGGCAGCGAGGCTGCATCGCCATGAATGACATGAACGCGCCGGTCGCCGGCAAACTGTCGTTCGAGATCGCGCGCGAATGCCCGGTCTAATTCGAACAAGAGCAGATGTGAATCGGGGCACATCCTCCGTGCAATCTCGCGCGAATGTACTCCTTCTCCCGGGCCGTACTCGGCGATCACGCGCGGCTGACTAAAATCCATCTTGCTGGCGACACGCTCCACCAGTGCTTTGGAGCTAGGGATGATCGATGCAATCTGAAACGGTCGTTTCAAGAATTGTTTGAAAAACAGGGCACTCACGAGACGCGAACAGTCGTCCTGCAGATCGAAGTTGTCCAGTCACGAAGTGCCGCACAAACGATTGGATTTCGCTGCGCTGGCAAGTTTCGTGGCGCGGGTCAAATTGCGCGTCCCGCTGGCCGATATGTCGCTTGACTCGTGTCTTGTCCCCGATCACTTATTCTGCTGAGTCCAAGCGCGCGGTTAGCTCAGTGGTAGAGCACTACCTTGACACGGTAGGGGTCACAGGTTCGAACCCTGTATCGCGCACCATCCAAAAAAGCACTCGCCGAGTCGTGGAGAAATGCGTGTGTGCGCGCGCGCGGCAGGATATTACGTTGATGAACAAACCACCTATCCAAAATCTCCGGAGTAATCTGAACGGCGAGCTTCTCTCTCCCTGGCTAAAATGATTATTGACAAATTCCTAACTAAACGGTCAATCCAAGCTGATGTCAGGTCCGGCTTTGTTATCGAGATTCGTGTCACAATATCCTATAGCTGTGAGGCTTTCAGCGAATTTCCATTGAAAGATTACCTTTCGCCTGAAGCGACGATCTAAGAATTCGACGGAAAACTTTACGATTTTTCGAAACTTGCAATCGGCAATTCCGTAGTTCGGAGTGTGACCCAATCAGCCTCCTCGCTCGCGTTGGTCTCTGAACCAGTATGGTTTTGCCTAAGCACGCAGCCAAAGCGCGAGCATTTAGCCGCGACCGCGCTTCGGCGTCATTTTGGCGTCGAATGTTTCTCTCCTCGATTGCGCTGCCGAAGGCTGACCCAAAGAGGTCCGATCTGGTTTGTGGAAGCCATGTTTCCTGGCTATCTATTCGCCAAATTCGTCTATTCCACTCAGCGTCGCGCGGTTGAAAATTCTCATGGGATTCGAGGAATTGTCCACTTTGGTGATCGGCTAGCAACCATACCTGAAAATGTTGTAACTGCGCTCCAATCGAGAGTGGGTTCGGAAGGAATCGTGACGCTCGATTGCTCGATCAAAATCGGCCAATCGGTTCAAATCATCGATGGGCCATTTCAAGGTCTTGAAGCCGTGGTTACTCACTTACTCTCGGCGAAAGAACGGATCCGCGTTCTTTTCAATTTTCTCGGGCGGGCCGTGGAAATGGAAGTTCCGACGGAAAAAGTGCTCGCGGCGTAATCTGATCGCGCGCGTCATCTCGGTCTCAGACCGAAATCAAAGTAGGTTACAAGACAGATCGCGTCGTCGATCTGCAAATGAGTGAGTTTCGCGCTTTCGGCAGTAACTCTCTCGACAATCAAGCGACACAATCGATATTTGCAGTTTCATGTAAACCACCTGCCGAAGGAGCGAATTAGCACCACTCAGACCCGGAAGCTGGCGTGATTGCGACTGTTTCAAGCTGATATGACCGTACAGCAAAGTGGCCGTCCAAAGGAACGGCCACTTCCGATATAACTGTTTTCTAGCGAGATCGGTTCGCTTGGCTTGTTAACTCATTATGTAACGTCTCGCAACGCCGAGCACACTGAGAGCAGCGCCGAGTAACACCGCGGTGGTGCCACCATCAGGAACTCCAGGAACACCTGGGCCGAAGAGCGTCCAGCCGGAAAGGCCATATCCACCAGCTGTTGCCGGAATGGTAATGACGCCGCTGAGATCTCCAACGTACCAAACCTCAGATCCGTAGTTTGGGCCGTCGTACTTCGCGAACAGGTAGGTATACAACCCGGAGCCAAGATCTATGGTTGTACTTGTCCCGTTTACATGGCCAGCCAACACAGCTGGAGGCAATGGGCTAAAGGCGTTGTTTGAGCGGAAGTAATTCTGTCCATCGGCTTTGTCGCTCGTCGCTAGAGCCATGCCAATCAAATGATTGACATAAATCAGGCGGTCCGCATCGCCCGAAGGAATGCCGAAATTGACGAAGCCCAGCTCATGCCCGTCGCCAATCGTTAGGGCCTTGGCGTTATTGCTGAACGCAAGCAGGGCACCAAAAAGGGCTAGGGAGAACAGTGCGAGTCTAGTTATTGAACGTTTGTTTATTTTCATGTCGCAGTAGAATAGAGCAACCGCTGTGCCAAGCTCAACAGAGTCTCATGTACGCACCGCAAATGCTTGGTGCCTACATCGTTATGGATGAAAACAAATTGTGGCAATAACACTGGAAATGTGGCGAAATCGTCAAATATTCCGACGCTCATAACGCATAAACACAACTGACAATGGGGATTACACACGGCAGCCCACCGGCGTAAATAATTCCGACGTTTAGTGCCAACTAATGCGCGAACGGCTCAACCGGGAAATGCGTGTCCCCAAGGGCAAGAAGACTTCCCGCGATTGAAAAATCGGGGAGAGCTTTGTCCTGTCCGCCATTAACGCGACCTTTACCACATGGAAGGTGGCGAGGACCGCGCCAGCCGACATTCTTGTGGTGCCACTGTCCCGAGCAACCACGCTACTTGGCCGACGATCTATTCTGATGAGAGCAGACGTCGTAGCGAACGATTACCACTCACTTAATCGGTACCGATTGGAACCTGGATTCAGGCCATCGTAAATCCACGAACAGAAGGATAGGAGCTAGGAAAAAGAGAGCACACCGATTTCGCCGACCCTGCCGGGTGGCGTCCTTGGCGCTTGCAGTCTGAGGAATTCAAAGATTCAGTGGCGTCACCGGGTGTTTTGTTCGGCGTCGGGGAAAATTCACTTCGTATAAGGCTGCCGAGCCGAAGAAAATTTGGAACCACGCTGCTGGACACGAGATGCTCGGAGGCAGCGGAGACAACCTGTGATAGGGCTCGGTACAAGCAAAAGTGGCCGCCCGAAAAAGGGAACGGCCACTCTTGTGTCGGGAAACTGATGTAGCTAATTACCTCTTAAAAAAACGTCTTGCCACGCCCAGCGAGCTGAGAGCCGCACCAAGCAACATTGCTGTAGTGCCGCCGTCAGGAACGGAGCCTGCTGAGCCAAACAGCGTCCATCCGGAAAGGCCATAACCACCAGCCGTATCCGGAATCGTAATAATGCCGCTTAGGTC
>QHOR01000027.1:30565-37051 GCA_003219395.1 Verrucomicrobiota bacterium
ACCAAACTTCGGATCCGTAATTTGGGCCATCATATTTGGCGAACAGATATAAGTATGTACCGCCGGCGCCAAGGTCTATGCTTGTACTAGTGCCATTTACGTGGCCGGTTAATACGGCAGGTGCCAGGGGACCAAAATCATTGTTTGAGCGGGTGAAATGCTGTCCGAGGGCGTCATCTTCCGAGCCCAGAGCCATCCCGATCAAATGATTCACATAATTTAGTCGATCGGAGTCACCGGACGGGATGCCGAACTCGACGAAGCCTAATTCATGTTCGTCGCCGATGGTGAGGGCGCGGGAGTTGTGGGTGAATGCGAGCATTGCGGCGCAGAAGACGGCCGAAACCAGCGCGAGTTTGTTTGTGGGGATTATATTTAATTTCATAGGGATTTTCTTTAGGAGTTTCAGTTGGTAGAAGGTGATAAAGCAGGGCCTGTGCCAACAATGAGATCGTCGTCTCAGAATTACTGTAAACGTCGACATAACAACGAGTTATCAGAATAGTCTTAACCTCGGAATCACCTGGCCTAACACCCCCATGGTAAGCGATCCCGACGACTCGTCGTCGCGCGACGGAGTAGATCTTACGTAATTAACGCAAGGTTAGCATGTTACACCATAATTGAAAAACGTTGCGATTCCCGACGGTTCGTGCCGTATTTTCTGGCAATCTCGACAGCTCTTATCCGCACACGATGCCAGGACTGGCGAAATCCTTCGCGCTGTCAGCTATTTGGCTCTGTAAGGAAACTCGGGCGCTTCAACGGAACCGCGCCGATTCCGCACAGGATTTATGCCGCTGATGGGTTCAGTCCCGCCGCAGATCTGCGAGCGCATGCCTTGCTTCGGATGCGAGTGGCTCCTGAAGGCCGCCAACCAATGCTTGATTAAGCACGTCGCGTGCTTCGGCTTTTTGTCTGGTCTGAAGCTGAGACATTCCTAGGTAGAAGAGAGAAATGGCATTGAGCGATCTTTTTCGAGCGCTTTCTTCCAGCAATTGGATTGCGCGCTGGTATTCCTTCTTTTCATAGCTCAATTGACCCAGAAGCTCCGCTAATTCGCTGTCATCTGGTAATGCCTTGCGCGCTTTCGTGGCAAGGTTATACGCCGCCCCGGTTGTGGATGGGTCTTGCGCGTACAGCTTGGCCAGGCGCTTTTGCGCCGGCGCGAAATCCCCCGATCGATGAAGGATGCTCGTGTATATCTCAGCTGCCGGCTTGATCTGACCGCGCTGTTCATCGAGAGCGGCCTGTGCCATGAGCGCGGGCAGATACTCAGGACTCACTTGCAATTTCTTTTGGATCTCATTCTCAGCAGCCGCCAACTCCTTTGGGTTTTCGTCCAATGCAGTGAAAGATAGAAACATTCTGGCGTCAGCAGCTTCCGGGAACTCGGACCCGATCGCCAGCGCTTTTTGCATCGTTTCGTGAGCCTCATTCACTTTTCCCAGGCTATAGGCAGTCCAAGCCAAATCATGGAGGATGGAGGGATTGGTTTCGCCCTGCCGCGCTGCCTCCTGGAGAAGACTATACGACCAAGTGAGATTGCCAGTGTCGTAGGCGACCTTTCCTAAAATCCTTGTAACTTGGGGATCACCTGGTGTGAGCTCGCGAGCTTTCTTGGCGTAACTAAGAGCTTTCTCCTTGTTCTTAAGCGGGCCGGCGTAGAGTTGCGCCAGCTTGGTAATCGCCGAGGCCAATCTGGGATTCAATATCACGATTTGCTCGAAAGCCGCAGCCGCCTTGTCTGCGGCGCCTTGTTTTTCATAAGCCTCTCCCAAGCGCATCTGGGAGATAACATCGTTAGGCCGCTCTTTTACCGTTGCTTCGAGCTGTGACAGCGACAATTCAGTGGAACCGCCAGTATCGCTCTTGAGCAGGGCGAGACGACGTTTGCCTTCTTCCTTACCCGGGTAATCCTTAGCTGCACTCGTGGCTTTTTGGAGAGCAACTCTGGCCAGGTCCGTCTGCCCCATCATGTATGCCGTCATCCCGAGGTGAAACTGAATTTCCGGACTGTCAGGAAGCTTGGCCGCGCTCTCCTGCAACATCGCCAGGGCTTGTTGATACTCGCCACGCTTGGACAGAATCCAGCCAAGCGTGTCAGCTATCGCGGGATCGTTTCCCTGCAGGTCGCGCGCCTTACGCGCCAGGTCGTAAGCCTTGCCTAAATCATTCAGTCGATCGGCATAGAGGCAAGCAGCATTATTCAGAGCGGAAACCAAGTTAGGGTTGATCGCGAGAAGGCGCTCGTAAGCATCGCGCGCCTTTGCGAAATCGCTTGTCCGCTCATGTAAGAGTGCCAGAGTCATGAGTGCCGATGCGTCCTTGGGGTTCTTCGAAAGCTGAGCCTGCAATTGACTGAGCGCCTGTGGAAGCTTATTGGTCGCGAGATAAGTCTGGACCAGCAAATCGTACGCGCCGCTAAAATTAGGGTCGAGTTGCAGCGTTTTTTGAAGCTCTGCTTCGGCTGAATCCCATTTTTTCTCGGCTACCAGAATCTTGGCTTCAAAAAAATGGCTAACTGGCGAATCAGGCGCTTTTTGGAAGTGACGCGCTAACCGCTGTCGCGCAGCATCGAAACGTTTTTCCGACACGTCCAGCTCCACGAGTTGGTCAACCGGCCACACGCTATCTGGCGCGAGCTCGGCGGCTCTTTCAAATGCCTGGCGCGCTTCGTCATTTCTTTTGGCTTGACGTAAGGTCAGGCCTAACGCCATCTGCGCTTGTGCGTCGCGCGGTGCAAGCCTTGCTTGCTCGCCGGTGACTACAGCGGCATCGTCAAAGCGATCAAGCGAGCCATATGCAGCTGCCAAGAGTAATGCCGCGGGCCTAAACTCGGGAGATCTCTTCAGCAAACGAGTCATCGGTTCGATGACTGCTTCGCCATGGCCGGAGCGAAGATCGATGTCAGCGAGGAGTAGAATGGCATCGGCATAGTTCGGGTTAAGTGTGATGGCCTGGTCCAACAGTACCTTTGCCTGGTTCATGTTATTGTTTTTGAGATAAGCGCGTGCCAGTTCGTACTTGATAAGGGGAGTGTCCGGATAGGTTTGATCGAGCCTTTCCAAAACCTCGACCGCTTTCTTTGTGTCGCCCTTCCCCAACATCACTTGGCTTTCCAGCCTGCGGCCATCGATGTATTCCGGGTCTCGGCTAAAAACATTTTCAAGAAGTGAGAGAGCCTCGTCATATTTACCGTCCTTGAGGGCAAGCTCAGCCAGCAAGGTCCAACCCGGCAGATAGTCGGGCGCCTGCTTGGTCATCTCAGTTGAAATTCTTCTTGTTTCTTCGGTATCACCCGCGGCGGACATCCACGCAGCGTATTTCAAGCGCTCCGTAGAACGAATAGGCGCAAGCTCGGCGGCTTTCTTGAATTCTTCCGTCGCTTGTTTTTGATCTTTCTTGACCAGATAGAAATCTCCCATCGCCATGTGTGCGGCGGAAGAATTCGGATTGACAGAAAGCGCCTGCCGCAGGGCTTTTTCTGCCGCAGCTAAGTCGCCACTGCTGAGAAACAGATTCGCCGAAGCGAGATGAAAAGAGATGTCGTCCTTTTTAGGGTATTTCTCGACACGTTGCTCCGCGGCTTGAATGTCCTCCTTGTTTCGCGCCGCTTCAGTCAAAGCGATAATCGCGTCTCCATTGTCAGGAGTCTGCTCCAGCACCTTTAGGGCTTGTTTGCTTGCATCAGCGAAGCGCCCTATGGCAAGGTAACATCGGGCGAGCCGGATTCGATTTTGATCGTTCTTCGGAGCCAACTCGTTCGCCTTCGCAAGGAACGCAGCGGCGCGCAGCGGTGATCCATCCTCGAGCCAGATGGTTCCAATTCTCTCGAACACGAGCGCGTTTTGCGGGTCTAGCCGCACCACGTTGAGGTAACTTACCTTTGCCTTGTCGTAATTGCCGGCCTTAAAATAACTATCCGCGTCTGCGAGAAACCGTGTCTTCTTAGCTTCCTTAGAGCAGGAGGTGATGAGTGCAGCCGCTAGAGTAAGCGACACGATTCTAAATAAGATTTTCGATATTTGCATAGGGAGGATTCTTTGATGTTAGTTAACGTTTGTGTTTACGCGCTCCTTAACAATGCCGAGCTTTTCCATCAGTTCGTAAAGCGTTGGTCGACTAATGCCGAGGTCAGCAGCTGCCGAAGTGATTTTGCCAGAGTTCTTCTTAAGCGCCTGCTCAACCATTTCCCGTTCGACATGCTCGCGTGCTTGGCGCAGCGTCGTTGCAGAGGACGACACCACTCCTCGATCCCCTTCCAATTCGAGGTCCTTTGCGGTCACTCGTGACCCACTAGTCATAATCACGCCCCGTTTCACGCGGTTTTGCAGTTCGCGGACATTCCCGGGCCACGAATAACGGCTCATCGCGCGCAACGCGTCCGGCGCGAACACCATTTTGGCCCGACCGTTTTGGCTGCCATACCTTTGCAGGAACTCGCGGGCTAGGAACACTATATCTTCCCCGCGTTCACGCAGCGGCAGAAGACGAATCGTGACCACGGCAAGACGAAAATACAGATCTTCGCGAAATTTCCCGTTACTGATCAGTCCCTTTAGATCGCCGTTGGTCGCGGCCACGAGCCTGGTATCGACCTGAAGCTCTTGTCTCCCGCCGACTCGTTGTAAGCGCTGTTCTTGGAGGAACCGAAGGAGCTTCACCTGAATAGCTGGGGGAAGCTCGCCAATCTCGTCTAGAAAAAGGGTGCCGCCACTGGCTGTTTCCAAGAGCCCTTTGCGTTGAATGTGAGCGCCGGTGAAAGAGCCTTTTTCGTGGCCGAACAACTCACTCTCCAGGAGATTTTCAGGAATAGCATTGCAGTTAATTGCGACAAAAGGGCCGTCTTTGCGCGCGCTGCGGTGATGAATGGCCGCTGCGGCCATTTCTTTACCGGTGCCGCTTTCTCCCAGCAAGAGCACTGGAGCATTAGTCCCGGCCACCTTGCGAATGAAAGCAAAGACCGCCTGCATTTGTGGACTGGTGCCGAGCATGTTCTCAAACACATCAGGCCGCTGACTTTGTTGAAGCTTGTGGTATTCCTTCTCGAGTTCCATCACGTGAATGCAACGACGAATGAGCAGTCTCAGTTCTTGCATTTCCACAGGCTTACACAAGAAGTCATAGGCGCCGGCGCCAACTGCCTGAATGGCGTTCTGTTTTTCCCCCTGCCCGGAAATAATGATGACCTTGGCCGTGTTATCGATTGCAAGTATGTCGGATAGCACCGCCAAGCCTTCCTCGCATTCATTAGGACGAGGTGGTAGACCCAGATCAAGCAACGTTACCCCTGGCGAGTGGGCCTCGAAGATTTCAACCGCTGCCTTGCGATCTTCGGCGAAGTGGACTTCGTAATCCTCGTCCAACGCCCATTTCATCTGGGTACGGATGGCTTCATCGTCATCCACAATGAGCAATTTCGGTTTCATGCTGTTTGGGATTTCAGAGGCAGCATGACCCGAAAAGTTGTGCCTACGCCCAGGTCGCTTTCTACATGGATCTTCCCATCATGGGCTTCGACAATCGTCTTGGATTGAAACATACCAATGCCCAAGCCTTTCTTCTTTGTGGAGCGGAACGGCCGGAAAAGAGAATTCTTGATAAACTGCTCGCTCATTCCGCATCCGTTATCACTCACGGATAAGGCTACCCACTCCCCCTGGCGCTTCGTCTCCACGGTGATTCGGCCGTTCGTGCCGACCGCATCGCATGCGTTAAGAAGGAGGTTCGTACACACGCTTTGAAGTTGTTGCCCATCGGCCAATATCTTTGGGATCTGGTCAAATTTGGTTACCAATTTGTTTTCCAGTGTCCCATTCAAGGTTGCGAGAGTTTCCGTGACGACAACATTGAGATCCAATTCTGCCGGCTTGAGACGCAATTCATGTCGCAGAGCGTTCATGCGGTTGATAAGGTCGTTGATCCGGCTGGCCGCGCTACCGATTCCGCGAAATGCATCCTGCCGGAAAGCGGGATTGTCGAAGTGGGCCGGCAGATTCTGCAACATGAGCCCCAAGGTTGAGGCTGCGTTCTTTAGATCATGAATCAAGAATCCAGACATGGTTTGAAAGGCTTCCATCTCTTTTCTTTCCAAGATCTCTTCTGTAAGTCGCAGCTTCAGGAGACTCGCCGCTACTTGTGCGCCGATGCACTTTAGCAAGTCCATCTCTTCTGCCGTGTAGCCGAGGCCCCTAACGCGGTCTGCGAGGACTATTACTCCCAGCCAGCTCTCGTCCCCGACCAGCGGAACACAAATGGGGCTGCCCCCAGTGCGGAATTGGCCACTGCTTCTCTCTATGAGGTCTCGTGCCCATTTTTCTTTTGCCCTAGCGAGATCAAAGGGTCGTGACACTTTGATTAATTCGACGGACTTGAGATCCTTTCCCGCAATCGAAGTGATGGAATGATCGCTGAGCGCCTGCTCCGCATTAGAGGTTGAGCTCACTCGGATCAGGCGCCCTCCGTGCTCGTCCAACAGCCAGG
>QHOR01000044.1 GCA_003219395.1 Verrucomicrobiota bacterium
CAGATCGAATCGTTGAGAAAAAAGCCGTCCACCCGGGATCATTTGGAGCGGTCACGCGATAGCATTGCCTTAAATATCGCGGAGGGAAATGGCAAGTTCTCGAAGAAAGACCGCGCCCGGTTCTTTCAGATCGCGCACGGCTCCGCTTTGCAGTCGGCCGCGTGTCTCGATCTCCTAGTCTCGCGCCGCTGCTGTGCCCGCGACGCCATTGTAAGGGGAAAGGCCATTTTGGAAGAGATCGTAAAGATGCTTTTCACGATGCTCGATGAATTGGGTTGCAGGATCGCCGAGGACTCGGGGAATATGGCAAGATAGCAGACGAAGAGAGAGAGGTAGAGGAACATTAAACATGGCTATCACTGTTTCACGGCCAAAGCTTAACTGGCGCGAACGAATATATTTGCCTGCCATCGCCGCTGGGCTGGCTGTCACGTTTAAGCATTTCAAAAACCTGCTGCTGGGACGCACCAAGGTTACGATGCAGTACCCCGAGCAAACATGGGACGGCAACTTGCCGGACTATTATCGTGGCGCACCTGCACTTGTCCGCGATGAAGACGGACGTGTGCGTTGCGTGGCCTGCCAGCTCTGCGAATTCATTTGCCCACCGCGTGCGATTAAAATTATTCCGGCCGAAATCTCTGCAACCGATCGGTTCGCCAAAGTTGAGAAATATCCTGAGGCGTTCGATATCGACATGATCCGCTGCATTTTTTGCGGAATGTGCGAAGAAGTTTGCCCCGAACAGGCCATTTTCCTGCGCAAGGATTACGCCATCACCGGTTTTACGCGCGCCGACATGGTGCATCACAAGGAAAAGCTCCTCGAAATCGGCGGAGTCATGCACGGTGTCGTCCTGAAATGGAACGAGAAAAAATGAACGGTCCCGTTCGAAAATCGGAAATCGAAATTCGAAATTAAACCTGATGTCACCGTTCCTGTTTTGGGTTTTTGCTTTACTGACATTGATCTTCGGCGCAGCCGTTGTCATCAACCGCAATCCGGTAGCGAGTGCCCTCAGCCTGGTAGTATCATTTCTGGGCCTCGCCGCGCTCTTCATGTCGCTCAACGCCTATTTCGTCGGGATTATTCAAGTGCTGGTTTACGCTGGCGCGGTCATGGTGCTTTTCCTTTTCATCATCATGCTTCTTAACCTGCGCGCCGAAGAATCCCGCCGGATTAACTGGCTGGCGTCAGCGGGTGGAGTTGCCGTCGCTTTAATTCTAGTGGGTCAGATTTTTTCTGTAATCAGCCATCTCAAAATCGCGCAAAATCCCTTTCCGCCATTGGCTGGATCGACAACAGACGACGTTCGGAATATCGGAGCACTCCTCTTTACAAATTATAATCTGCCATTTCAAATCGTCGGCGTTCTCGTGTTGGTGGCGACGGTTGGTGTGGTGCTTTTGAGCAGACGCGAGCCTCGCTAGTATGATTACACTCGGCGATTACCTCATGGTGAGCGGCATCCTCTTCGCGATCGGATTTGCCGGAGTGATGCTGCGCCGCAACCTCATCATCATTCTCATGTCGCTCGAGCTGATGTTGAACGCGGCAAATCTATCGCTTGTCGCGTTTTCACGCTTCCGCGTCAATTCAATCGGCTTACCCGACTACAACGCGCAGGTTTTCGTTTTCTTTATTATTACCGTCGCCGCAGCTGAGATAGCGGTGGGGTTGGCCATTATCGTTGCACTCTATCGTGCGCGCCAAACAACGGACGTCAGCCAAATCAGCCAACTCAAATTTTGAGCCCGCCAAAGACGCGATAATTGCAATGACAAGGCCGAATGCTCCAATGACGAAGAGGCACTGTACATCGTTTTGGCATGCGGTTTTTGATCATTCCTTAGTCATTTCTTTATTCGTCATTTTCTTATTCGAGTCCATTCGCGTGACGTCCGGGCATTAATCGAATGAACTCACTCTTGCCATGGATCACTCTCCTCGCTCCGCTGGTTAGCGCGGCCGTTATCACGCTGTTCACATTGCGGTGGAAAACCATGAGCAGTTTTATCTCGATTGCGGCCGTGCTCCTCAGTTTTGCGTGCAGTTGTTTGATCTTCGCGCAGTCCGGCATTGCCACGACTGAAGTAGGCTGGATCGATATTGGCGGCGCCTTCAGGGTGCCGATCGCCTTTACGTTAGATCAATTGAGCAAGACCATGCTCGTTCTGGTTTCTGGAGTCGGAGCAACCATTCACATCTATTCGCTGGGTTACATGCGGGAAGACGAAGGTAAATCCCGTTATTTCGCGGCACTTTCGCTTTTCATGTTCGCGATGCTTGGAATCGTCCTTGCAAACAATTTCGTCATGCTCTTCATCTTTTGGGAACTGGTCGGCTTTACGTCATACGTTCTGATCGGCCACTGGTTCTATCGCGCCGCCGCTGCCGACGCAGGTAACAAGGCATTCATCACCACTCGTATAGGAGATTTTGGATTCATGATCGGAATCCTGATGGTTTGGATGGCGACCAGCTCTGTCGTTTTCGCCGAGATCGGGCCGCGAATGCCGACCCTGGCAGGCCACCCGACATTTATCACAATCGCCGCGCTTTTGATCTTCTGCGGCGCGGTCGGCAAGTCGGCCCAATTCCCGCTGCACGTCTGGTTGCCAGATGCCATGGAAGGTCCGACGCCAATTTCTGCTCTGATTCATGCCGCGACGATGGTCGCTGCCGGCGTTTACATGCTGGTTCGTGTGGCGTTCATCATTCAAGCGTCACAAACTGCCCTGTTGGTGATTGCGTGGATCGGCACGATCACCGCGGCGATGGCCGCGTTGATCGCAACACAGCAAAACGACATTAAGCGCATCCTGGCTTACTCAACGCTCTCGCAACTTGGTTACATGATTATGGCGGTGGGTCTCGCCTCGAACGACGCTGCGATGTTTCACCTGTTCACTCATGCGTTTTTCAAAGCGCTTCTCTTTCTCGGCGCCGGCTCAATCATCGTAATGCTTCATCACGAGCAGGACATCTGGAAAATGGGAGGGCTTTCCCGAAAGCTTCCTGTGACATTTATCACTTTCGCTGTCGGTGCTTTGGCGTTGATAGGCTGTCCACCTTTCAGCGGATTTTTCAGCAAGGACGCAATCCTCGCGCTCGCTTACGAACACAACATGCCGATTTTCATTGTAGGATTGTTCACGGCGTTTCTAACAGCCTTCTACGTCGTTCGTTTACTCGTTATCGTCTTTTTCGGAGACACACGCAGCGAAGTCGCACGCCAAAGCAAAGAATCGCCCCTCGTGATGACGGGACCGCTGATCGTCCTCGCAATTCTCGCCGCGCTAGGCGGGTTTGGATTTTTCGCGCGAACCTTTCTTACGCTTCCGGTAGAGAAGGGAGTCGCTTTGTTTGTTCCCGCTCTGGCGTTCGGTGCACTGATCGTGGGAAGCGGAACGGCGATTGCGATCTACCGCAACCGAACGGACGAACCAATCGATGTTCAGGTTCTACGCCACAAATTTTATTTCGACGAGTTTTACGCCTGGCTGATCAAGTGGACACAGGAACTGTTCGCCCGCGTCTCGGCTTTCTTTGATCGATGGATTATTGATACGGCCGCAGTCGATGGCAGCAGCCGAGGAACGCTTGGAATCGGGGCACTGCTTCGACTGATTCAGGTGGGAAATCTACAGGCTTACCTGTTTTTGTTTGGGTTGGGGGTCATCGCCGTCATCTACTTCACCGTCTTCCGCTCCTGAAATTATGACCAATGAATGATACCAAAACTATGATGAAGGATGAAAACAAACTCACCGTGCACCGGGAAGAGTTCGTTATTACAATTTCGTCATTCCTTGGTCATTCGTCATTCGAGCTTCGTCATTTTCACTGATGGTTATTTTCGCAATTTTCTGCCCAATCGTCGCGGCCATTTTGATCATGGCCGGCGCGCCTGCCCGTAAAACGGCGCTGACCGCATCGTTTTTGGCATTCGCGGCGGCTTTGTTTCTCCTGGTATCTTTCGACCACAGTCAACGTGATTTTCAACGCGTAACTTCATTTACTATCACTCCTGAATGGCACCTAAGCTTCACGACGGGAATCGATGGCTTGAGTCTCGTTATGGTTTTGCTAGCCACGATTGTCACGCTGGCTGCCGTATGGTTTACCGGCACGATCG
>QHOR01000045.1 GCA_003219395.1 Verrucomicrobiota bacterium
TGGGCCGCCCAACCTGACGCGGATCGATCAAGCCGCGAATTATCAAGTGGAGGTGCAATCGCTTTCAGCGGAGAGCGGTAACACTCCCGAGTATGCCGAGCCAGATTCCGAACTTGAGTCGTCGCATCAGCCTCCCGGCCGGCTGCCGTTTGCGCGGCCAACCGAACAAATTGCCGCCGAATTTGCCCGCCCAGCCTCGCCTGTGGAGGAATCATTGTTGCCAAACTTACTTCCAGCGGCCGCTCCCTATGCCGTAGGCGTCTACCTCCTCGGCGTGCTGGCGATGTTCCTCCGACTAAGTTGCGGAGTGGTGGCAGTGCGTCAACTGCGCCGCAGTGCCCAGCCGATCTGCGATCCGCAATTGTTGTCGCTGATTCGGCGGCAAGCCCACCAAATTGGACTGAAAGTCGTTCCCGTCGTCGCGTATTGCGAACGTATCACGATCCCAGCCGTCGTCGGTGTGTTGCGCCCCATGATTCTGCTTCCCGCGTGGATCACCCCGGGATTGGAGCTCGACGAGTTGCTCGTCGTCGTGGCTCACGAAATGGTGCACATTCGCCGATTCGATGTGCTGGTTAACATTCTGCAGAGGTTGCTTGAGTCAGTGTTGTTTTTTCATCCCCTGGTCTGGTATGTCAGCCGGCAGCTCAGCTTCGAACGGGAAAACTGCTGCGATGATGCCGTCGTTAAAGCAGGACATCCAAGATTGCGATATGCGAAAACACTTGTACGAGTGGCGGAACTCTGCTCTACGCTCCGACAACCTCTTTCGCCGACGCAATTGGCAATCGTGGCCGCCACCGGCGGCAACGATTCGCAGTTAAAATCTCGCGTGCTCCGGCTGATCGGTGAACAGTGCCTGCGATTGACGCGTGCCGATTCCCTGACGCTGGTGTTGATGGTCGGGCTATTGGCGGCCGCCCTGGCGGGAATGTGGTGTCATGCATCGGCCGCCACAGAGGTCGCTAAGGAGCAGCTAACGGCCCGGGGCAACGAGGCATCTGACGCCCCACAGGTAAATGACGTCACCGCGGAACAATTCTTCGGTGCGGTAGTCGATACGAACGGTAAGCCGGTGCCGGGGGCGGAGATTTGGCTGGCGGTGGCGGCTGGTGACTACGATCCGGCTGCTCGAGGCACCGTCCGTGAACTGGCTCGCACGGATGAGCAGGGAAAGTTCTCATTCCGGCTTGCGCCCACCATTCAGGATCGCCCTCAAACCATTAAGTGGACGCACGAGCCGCAATTGCTTGCCAAAGCGGCCGGATATGGTTGCGACTGGTGCCCCCTGGCCATGTTCGAGAGTGATCCTGTTCCGTCACCGATGAGAGACGGTGTTCAGCAGGCGGTCGACAAAATACTGGGCCCCGGGCGGTTCGCCAGCCGGACGTTGACGCTGCCCTCGCAGGCTTCACTCATCCAGGGGCGACTTGTCGATCTCGAAGGAAAACCGCTGCCTAAGGTGGCGGTCTGTGTAGAGTCGATTCTTCATCCAGACCTTAAAGTGCTGGAAGAGGCCTTTAAGACATCATCGCGCGATCTGGCTAATCGCGCTCTCTATGCGGGGCATCGGCCGGGGCTGGGAATCGGCCGCAATGAGTGGCAGGTGATCATGCCGCCGGTCACGACGAATGAGAACGGAGAGTTTTCGCTGGCAGGACTGGGACGAGATCAAATTGCAGTCGTAACTTTTTCCGGTGAGCGCGTCGTGGCCGACCGGATTTTCATTCGTGGGCTTGAGGCGGATCTGAAGCATCTTCCGCATATCGTTTTCTATCCTCATGGCGCTCAAGATGTATTTGTGGGCACCCGCTTTACTCATGTGTTGGGCCCGGCCGTCCCGATCACTGGGACGGTAACGGAATATCGATCCGAGAAACCGGTTGCCGGGGCGACAGTGTTTGTGGAGCGGCTCTTCCGGAAAGAACGCACAAATGCGATGCAACTGCGCCTTCATGCCAGTCATATTCGGGCGGTTACCGACGAGCACGGCCGATATCGGCTAACCGGAATTCCACCGGGAACAGGGCATGTTCTAAACGTAATTGCCCCAAAGTCGGAACCTTGGCTGATGGCGGAACAAGAGTTTTCGCTGGATCCCAAGCAAACGGAGTCTATCGTGGACGTGCGTGTCTTTCGCGGAATTTGGCTGCAAGGACTCGTGACCGACAGCTCGACGGGCAAACCCCTAGTTGGCCATGTGGATTATTTGGCGTTGCGAACGAACCCCAATATCCCACAAAAATTCGGGCTGAATGATGCGTGGCAAATATTACGATTTCCGATCGATGAATCGGGGCACTACAAAGTGCCCGGTCTTCCCGGCCCCGGCGTGCTGTTGGTGCGATCCTTTGGACAAACGGTCTATCCGCGCAGCGTGGGGGCCGAAAAGGTTGAAGGCTACAACGCTGATTATCTGCCAACCACTCCCATTGGTTTGCCGCTATCGAACTGGAACCTGATTCAGCCGATCGATCCACCGGTTGGGGCTCCATCGCACGCGCTTGATCTCGCGCTGTCGGCAGGCGAGAAGGTGGCTGGCCGCGTCGTCGGACCTGGCGGCGCGGCGGTGTCTGGGGTCGAAGTGCTTGGAACGGTCGAGAGAGAACCGTTCTTTGAGTCGCTCAAGGACGATGCATTCGCGATCCACAACTACCAGCCAACCGTCGCGCGAAATATCTTTTTTAGAGCTGCGGGCAACTCCCTCGTGGCCCAACTTCGCCTCGAAGGAACACCGCCGTCCAACTTGATCGTCACGCTACAGCCCGCGGTCAACGTCAAGGGCCGCCTCATCGAAACGGAAACCGGCGACGAGGCCGCCGGATATGACTTGGACTGCGAATCGTCGCGGCATGGCAGTTTCCGAATCGACGACGTAACGACCGATGAGAACGGCCGCTTCGAGGTCAAGGGACTATTGGCTGGGAATGTTTATCAGATGGACTCCGCCAACCAGCAGCGCTTCAGTAGCAAAAAAAACGGATTCACTATCGACCTGACGAATGCCAAACCCGGAGAGACGATCGAGCTGGGGAACGTGACGGAAAAAAAGTCAAAATGAGCGGATTCGAATGAAGCCAGCCTTTACTGCTCGTGTGAGTTT
>QHOR01000028.1 GCA_003219395.1 Verrucomicrobiota bacterium
TGCGGATTCGTTCTGCCGGCGTTGTTTTTTCGACTCGCTGTACGGGAATCGCTTTGCGAATCTGCTCATGCGGCTCAAGATCTAGATAGCGGGCCGCCTTTTCCGCCACCCGTGAAAAAATTGGCCCGGCGATGAGCCCGCCGTAGTTGAGCTCCGGTTTGCTGGTGTGCGCATCATCGAGCACCACCAGACCAACGAACTCGGGATGTTCGGCCGGTAGATATCCGGCGAAAGAAACAACATACTTTCCCTGCTCGTACCCACCATGAGGATCAACTTTTTGGGCGGTTCCGGTTTTGCCCGCGATCGTGAAACCCGGAACAGCAGCCGCGGCAGCAGTACCGCGATCGCTCACTACTCCGCGCAGCGCGTCACCGATTTGCCTTGCAGTCTCAGGAGAAATCACCTGACGCAGCTCTACCGGAGAAAGCGAGCTAACCGTTTTCCCTTCCGCAGTGGTAATCGATTTGATGATGCGTGGCGTGACTAATTTGCCGCCATTGGCGATCACCGCCATCGCCATCGTCATTTGCAACGGTGTCACCCCGACTTCGTGTCCCATGGGGATACGCGTAATCGAGATTTTGCTCCACGCTTGAGGCGGCCGAATGAGTCCACCGATTTCGCCCGGCAGCTCAATTCCGGTCCGCTCGCCAAAACCGAATCGGCGTATGTATTCGTAAAATCGTTGCTCGCCCACGCTCAACGCGAGTTTTGCAGCGCCGATGTTGCTCGATTTGACCAGCACGTCTCGGACACTCAGATAAGAAAATGCCCGATGATCGTGCAACGCTGCGCCTCCAAAATTCCAGAGACCGTTTTCGCAAAAGATCGTGGAATCGGGCCGCAGCTTGCGTTCGTTCAGAGCAGCGGCTGCGGCAACGATCTTGAACGTGGAGCCCGGCTCCATCATATCGATGATGGCGCGGTTTTTCATTTCTTCAGGCTTCGCCTCACTGCGCAGGTTTAAGTCGAAATCCGGCCGATTAGCCATTGCCAGAATTTCGCCGGTCTGTGGCCGCATCAAAATAATCGTCGCTTTTTGAGGAGAGTATTCCGCCATCGCAGCGTCGATTTCGTTCTCAACAATGTTCTGCAAGCTGAGATCAACTGTCAGATGAACCTGATAACCATCGCGCGGCGGCCGTTCCTGCCCACGATATGGCACGATTTCCTGGCCAGCGCGGTTGTGTTCAATGAAGCGAAAACCATCCTGCCCATGAAGGTATTCCTCCATGGATGCTTCCACTCCCTGAATACCATGATGGTCGAAGTCGGTGAATCCGATGACGTGACAAAGCATCGATCCGTTGGGGTAGACGCGAGTGGCATCGCGCTCGAAGTAAATTCCGCGCAGATTAGCGGCACGAAGTTTTTCACGCAGCGCGCCTGCCTGCCGTTCGGGCACTTCACGCTTGATGACGATGTAACGGCGCTCACTGTTTAATTTTTCCGCAACCTCCGCGGGCGAAAGCTTAAGCTCCTCGCTCACGAGATGGGCGATTTCTGGCCGGTTGTTCAGATGTGTGGCATCGGCCACTACAGTTTGAACAGGAATATTGTGCGCGAGGACTTCCCTGTTCGCGTCGAGGATCGTGCCGCGTTCTGCGTGGATGATTTGTTTATAGACGTGCTTTTCAGCGGCAAGACCGGCGTACTCGTCATGCTTGATTGCCTGGAGATAAATCAAGCGAAACGAAAAAATACTGAACAGCCCGATAAAAGCACTACACACCAGCACGCAACGGGTTCGGGTGTGGAATTTCATTTTGCGCCGGAGGCATTGACCACAGGTTGAACGGCATCGTCCTCAGCTGATCGGGCAGGCATGGTCAGCCGCACAATGCTGGCTTCCGAAATCGGAACCATTTTCAAATAGCCTTCCTTCAAACGGCGTTGCAATGCCGACCGGGAGGTCAAAGCGGCGATTTGTGCGCCGGCGATGTCGTTTTGCGTGTGCAGAGTAGCGAGCTCGTTTTCGACCGCCTTCCTGCGTTCGCCCAGATGGTAGAGTTGAAGAGTTAAATAGACATAGCTCAGACCGGCCAGCGCTAGAAACGCCGTGACCACAATCCAGCGCGCCAGCGACGCCGCATTCACTGTGTTGCAATTTCTTCGATGCGAGCGGTTCATTTAAATCTTTTCAGCCACGCGCAATTTTGCGCTGCGTGACCTGGGGTTTGTGCGCCGTTCCTCTTCGGTCGGCTCAATTGGTTTGGGCGTAATCAGTTTAAGCTCGTAATCCGGGTTACGTTGCGGCGCCGGCCACTCCGGCTTGTCCAGCCATTCCCGGCTGCGATCGCGAAAGAAATTCTTTACGATCCGATCCTCCAGTGAATGAAAAGCAATCACCGCAATGCGTCCGCCGCGTTCGAGCCGCGCGGTAAACACTCGCAAGCCGTCTTCGAGCGCGGCGAGCTCATCGTTTACCTCCATCCGCAGCGCTTGAAACACCTGGGTAGCCGGATGATGACGTCCGTGCCGTCCCACCAGCTTTTCGATGGCGCGCGCCAGCGGCAGAGTTTCGCGAAATGGCGCAGTCTTTCGCATCTTTACGATCAGACTTGCAATGCGACGCGCTGCCGGCTCCTCTCCCAGCTCGCGGAACAATCGTGTTAATTCTTCCTCGCTATATTCGTTTACGATCGTTGCTGCGGTCAGTTGCGCTCGCGGATCCATGCGCATATCGAGAGGACCGTTTCGCATGAAGCTGAATCCGCGCTCGGGGTTTTCCAGTTGCCGGGAAGAAACACCAATATCAAGAAGCGCACCCCGGATCGTTCGAATTCCCAGCTCATCGAGAAGACTCAGCGCGCACCTGAAATTCGCCTGTCGGACCGTGAGCCGTTCGCCGAAGCGCGCCAGCTGCTCAGATACATATCGGACCGCGTCAGGATCGCGGTCCAACGCCAGGACGTTGGCCCCGCTTTCCAAAAACGCTTCCGTGTGGCCACCGCCGCCACATGTGGCATCTACGATGAGCGAGCCCGGTTTCGGTTCGAGTAATTCCAGCACTTCATTCTCGAGTACCGGACGGTGATATATGAATTCCTCCACTTCGGGTGCCTCCTCTTCGGCAGTAGACAGATCAACGGCCACCCACAAAGGCCGCTCAAACCAAAATGTGTTGATAACGTTTTGACCAAGCATCTGATTATAAGCCAATGACGTTCGCCACGTGCTGGTAAGTAGCCGTTTCCTCCTCGTGCGCTCGTTTCCAGCGTTGCAAATTCCAAATCTCGAAGCGCCCTCGATTACCCACCAACGCCACTTCATCTTTCAATCCAATCTTCCGGCAAAGCTCTTCGGGCAAAACGAGGCGCCCCTGCCGATCTGCGCTTGCATGCTGTGCGCGCGAATGTAGATGGCGCAAAAAAATCCGGCGATCACGCGCGGAGACGCCCGGGTTTGTTTCTGCCGATGAGCTCATTCGCCCAAACTCCCCCGGCGACATGACCAGCAGAAATTGATGGGTTGCTTCCGGCAAAAGGATGAATTCCTCTGCCGTGTTTCCGCGCCAACGAGAGGGAATCGTGATTCGATTTTTCTCATCGATGGAATGCCGGAATTCTCCGGCGTAGAAGCGATCGGGTGGAGAATCGTTATCCATGTATCAGTGGAGAATTCATCCATTTTGCTCCACTTGACCCCACTTTTAACCACTTGCCCGCCGCGCGGTCAATAAAAAAATTCAGGTCTATTTGCGCCTGCTCACCTCAACCGTAAGCTCCTCGGACCATGAAATTTTTCGAAGCAGGAGCGACCTTGGTTTGTACCCTTGTCGTCTGTGGCACGGAACTCGGACAGAGCCAGTCTCCGGAACAAGCTCGGAACGATGCTGTGCGAGTCACCGTTTCAATGCACCCCGACGGCTCACGCACAGTTTACCAGTTCGACAATGCGCAGCACAAAGCCGTCGCCACAACTACTGACCCGGAGGGCAAAGTTCGTGAGACAATTCATTACGAACTGGATGAGGCAGGACGTTTCTCAAGCGGCGAGATTTCCGGATCTGATGGTCGCTTGCGCTTCAAGAGCCATTACAAGTATGACGATGTCGGCCGTCTGTTGGAAGAGACTCAAAGCGCCCGGGATGGTACGCTTTTGCACAAGATTATTTACAGTTACGGTGCGTCGGGCAAGCAGACCGGGTATTCCGTGTTCGATGCGTCCGGCAAACTGGTCGGTGGCAACAGCGCTGCCCAGGCGCGCCCGTCTTCCTCTCCCAACGCTCGAAAAAAAGCCTCCCGATAAGCGAAGCGGTTTGGGAAATCATGAAAGCCTTGGTGGTGCATTGACCGCCCATCCGTTTCGATATTTGGCTGTTCGCTTGCCACAGCCCACAAAGAAGACTACAAAATCGACGTGATCGATTACATCCAAAAGGGCGGCCTTTTAATGTGGCCAATTCTGGTGTGTAGCATCGTTGCGATCGCGGTGTTCGCCGAGCGCCTCTTTTACTTTCATCGCGCGACCATTCATGTGGGCGAATTTCTGAAGGGACTGTCGAACCTGATTCAGCGACGCAATTTTGCGGAGGCGCTCCATGAATCAGCGGGGACTCCAGGCCCGGTGGCACGCGTTATTCATGCAGCGATCATCCGGCATGACGCACCTCGTGCAGAGTTGCGGGATATCGTGCAAGAAGCCGCTCAACTCGAAGTTCCGAAGTTGGAACGATTTCTCCCGGTGCTCGCTACGATAGCATTCCTTGCGCCATTGCTCGGGTTGCTGGGGACGGTCGCCGGCATGATCGATGCGTTTGCGACAATCGCCTCGAGCGGTGGCTACGCCACGGTGACTGAGCTTTCCGGCGGTGTATACAAGAGTTTGCTGACGGCCGCCGCTGGTCTGGTTGTCGCTACTCCGACTTTCGTTGCTTACAGCTATCTTTCTTCACGCGTGATTAACATGCTGCATGACATGGAACGTGCTGGAATTGAAATTGTCCACATGTTAACTGAGAGCCGTCCGATCAGCGGGATCATCAGCTTTCAACCAGCCGAACAGACTGGACGTCAGCTCGAAGTCCGCACGGACTCCTGACGAGAAAGTTTTCAGTTTTCAGTTTTAAGTTCTAAGCAGTTTGTCGTTCCTTCACTTACGACCTAAAACTCAACACTTGAAACCTTCTGCTTCGTGAAACTCGAGCGCACAATTAACTATAACTTCGGCTGGCTCGTTCTCGTGGCGCTGATGAACGTCGCTTTCCTTTTGGTTTTTTTCCTTTTGTTGAGCTCAAATTTTATTTTGCAACAGGGGATCTCCGTTTCAATGCCGTTCTCGCGTTTTACGCTTGGCCCGCAAGCCAACCAGCAGATCATCAGCATTACTGGCGGCGCGGTTCCAGCCGTCTATTTTCGCGACCAGCGAGTCACGATGGAGCAACTTGGGCCATTGTTGGACGCAGCCAAGCGCGAAGGCCAATCAATCATCATCAAGGCGGACCGTTTCACCTCTTACCAAACTGTTGCTGAAGTAACAAATGCTGCTCTTGAACACGGCATCACATCCGTCTCACTTGCCGCGGCTCCAACGCGATGAATAATCTCAGCCCCGAGCCCGAACCTTTACTGTTTGGTTGGGGTTCGCCTTGGACGCAAAAATCAGCGCTCCTGGCCTTTCTGGCGCTTTCATTGTTTGCACACGCCATTTGCTTTTATGTGTTCCAGGTCGTTTATCCACCGACGGTGACGCTTTTACCACCGCCCGCCCGCGTCGCTTTGATCACACCTGCTTCGGAAGAGGGTCGTACTCTGCTCCGCTGGATCGACGCCGAAGATCCTGCGGTTGCTTTTACGACTCATCGGCCGGCGGACACAACGCTCCGCGCTCTTCCAAGGGTTGAGCATGTGCCGTCCTATCAAGCGATGGAACCAACTCTGAAGGAGCTTCCGCCGGTTGAAGTGAATTCGCGCACTCCCGACTCTCAGCCGCCGGGCCCGGTGCCGTTTATGCGTCCAGAAAGCGCTCCTACTGCCGTTCCGATCCCAACGTCTGTTTCGTTTTCAAGCGATCTCGACGGCTTCGGTATCGCAAAACTGCCATCGCTCAAGTTCGTCGCTTCAAGTAAAGAAACGCCCGAAGCGATCCGTTTTCGCGTAGGCGTAAGCAGACTTGGAGAAATTCGGTTTTGTTTTCCTATGAATTCCTCGGGTGATCCGGCACTGGACGAACAAGCGCGTCTTTATCTCACGCGCTGCCGTTTTCCCCAAACCGCCCCTGATGACGGAAAATCCAAAATGTCTTTGACCTGGGGGATTGCGACAATCGAGTGGGGCACCGACATTGCATTCCCGCAACAAAAGTAGCTTGGCCGCTTCGCCGTGATTCGAGTTAGTCTCGCCGCTCTGGCCACGATTTATTTGCTGCTTTTTCTTGCGGCGGTTTTTCTCCTTTGGATAGTGGGAGAATGGAATCGCCGGCGGCGGGAGCGACGAGCTCTGCAGTATCGACTGCGCTGCGTGATGTGCGCGTTCGAATTTGAAGACCGGACGGACGCGCTGCTTCCCCGCTGCCCGCGCTGCGGAAGTCTAAACGAACGATTTACAATGGAGCAAATTTAACATGGGAATGTGGATAGGCAGGAATCGCAAAGCACGCGTTACCTACGGATTTGATGAAATTGCGCTGGTACCGGGGCGCGTGACCATCAATCCGAACGAAGTCGATATCACGTTTCGTTTACCGCGCAGAGCAGAAGAGCCGCTCGAACTGAAAATTCCCATCCTTGCCAGCGCCATGGACGGAGTTGTCGATGTCCGCTTCGCCACCGCCATGAACCGATTGGGGGGATTGGCTGTTCTAAACCTCGAGGGGGTGCAGACGCGATACAAAAATCCTCAGGAAGTACTGCAAAAAATCGTCGACGCGGATAAATCCGAGATCACTGCGCTGCTGCAACGGATTTACCAGGAACCGGTTCAAGAAGATCTGATCGCGGCGCGTGTGCGCCAGATCAAAGATGGCGGTGTATTAGCGGCAGTCAGTTCCATTCCCCAGCGCGCGGCCGAGTTCGGGAAGATCGCACAGGAGGCGCGCGCAGATGTTTTTGTGGTACAAAGCACGGTTTCCACGGTGCGACACATTTCGTCGGAGTACAAGTCGCTCGATCTGGAAAAGTTTTGCCGTGAAATGCGCATTCCTGTGATTGTCGGGAACGCTGTAGGTTATGACGTGACTTTCGAAATTATGGAATGCGGGCCGGCTGCCGTTTTGGTCGGTGTCGGTCCAGGGGCTGCTTGCACTTCTCGCGGCGTGCTTGGATTGGGTGTTCCGCAGGTCACGGCGTCAGTCGATTGTGCGGCGGCCCGCGACGCTTACTTCAAAAAAACATCACGCTACGTGCCAATCATCACTGATGGCGGGATGAGCAGGGGCGGTGACGTTTGCAAGGCGCTCGCTTGCGGCGCAGATGCGGTGATGGTCGGCAGCGCGTTTGCCAAAGCACAGGAGGCACCCGGACGCGGCTACCATTGGGGAATGGCCACGCCGCATGCCAATCTACCGCGAGGAACCCGGATCAAGGTGGGCGCCACAGGCTCACTGAAACAGATCCTCTTTGGCCCGGCCGAAGTAGACGATGGCAGTCAAAACCTCGTCGGTGCGATTACTACGTGTATGGGCAACGTTGGCGCTCGAAACCTTGCCGAATTTCAGCAAACCGAAATCATCATTGCGCCTTCGATCAAGACCGAAGGCAAACTCTTTCAAACAGTTCAAAGCGTTGGAATGGGAACGAGCTAATGTTTTGACGTCTCGTCGTTTTGCGCCTTAACGATTCATCCCCATGACCGATCGCAGAGTTGTTATCACCGGCATTGGCGTCATGACGCCAGTCGGCAATGACGTGGAGACGTTTTGGTCCAACCTTACGCACGGGGTCAGCGGCATCCATACAATCGATGCATTCGATGCGTCGGCCTACGATTGCAAAATCGGCGGGCAAGTCCGCGATTTTGATCCAAAACTGTTTTTCAAAAATCCGAAGGATGTCCGCCGCACTGATCGATTTTCACAGCTCGCAATGGCAGCGTCAAAAATCGCACTCGAAGACAGCGGGATTGACGTAGCGAATCTCAAACAGCGGGATCGGTTCGGTGTTCTCGTCAGCAGTGGAATCGGCGGACTAAAAACCCTTCAAGATCAGCTGACAATCCTTCTGACCAAAGGACCTTCCCGGACTTCGCCGTTCACGATTCCAATGTTGCTCAGCAATATGGCAAGTGGCCTCATCTCGATGGAGTTCGACCTCCACGGCCCCAATATGTGTATCGTGACTGCCTGTGCCACCTCAAACAATGCCATCGGTGAGTCGTGGCGAATCATCAAGTTTGGCGATGCCGACATTTTCCTCGCTGGCGGCTCGGAAGCATCCATCGTCGAGATTGGCCTGGCCGGATTTTCTGCCATGAAGGCATTGAGCACCCGCAATGATGAACCTGAACGCGCCTCGCGTCCTTTTGATCGTGACCGAGATGGGTTCGTCGTCAGCGAAGGTGCAGGAATCGTCGTGGTGGAAGAATTGGAACACGCAAAAGCGCGTGGAGCAAAGATTTACTGTGAACTAACCGGCTACGGTCTTTCTGCCGATGCGTATCACATGACGGCTCCGCCACCGGATGGCGAAGGTGCTGCGCGCGCGATGCAGTTAGCGTTAGACCATGCGCGGCTATCACCTGATCAGGTCGATTATATTAACGCGCACGCTACGTCGACTGGTATCGGTGACATCTGCGAAACACGCGCAATAAAACGAGTGTTTGGAGACCATGCCCACAAGGTCGCGATCAGCTCTACCAAATCGATGACCGGCCACTTGTTAGGCGGCGCCGGTGGAATCGAAATGGCAGCGTGCGCGCTCGCTATCCGCGATTCCGTGATCCCGCCAACGATCAATCTGGAAAATCCGGGAGAAGAATGCGATCTCGATTACACACCAAATGTCGCACGCGAAAAGAAGGTGCGCGTTGCCTTAAACAACTCATTCGGCTTCGGTGGCCATAACGCTACCCTGGTTGCGGCTGCGTTTGAAAAATAATGGTGGGCCATAACAGCTTGCTCGGGCAGGGAGTCAACGTCGGTCGATGCCTTTTGACTATTCACCAGTCTCAAGTCACTTTTCAGCGCTACCAAAGCGCGGGCATAGCTTAATGGTAAAGTTCCAGCCTTCCAAGCTGGCAATGCGGGTTCGATTCCCGTTGCCCGCTGGTTTTCTACATTCCTCGTAAATGGACATGAACGGATGTCGCTGGACGTTCAGATGTTCTCACCATTAGTTCTGATCGCGCGCACTGTGTGCGTGGAAAACGCGATGCCGCCGTGCGATGTGCTCAATCTTGGCGTCGGGTTCGGTCAGTAGCAGCGCAACAGTCCGATAAGTCTTTGGCGGCGTTCTAAGCACGCGTTCCGCAGTGAAACGATCCTGGGCCGGCCGTTGGCTGGATTATGTTCACACGAAGAGATAAGCTGTTTCAAGGGAAGCGCAAACCGATGTTGTAACAATCATCGAAATCAGACCATTTACAAACGGCTGGCAAGTGTATGAGCCGTTTAGTGTTCAGCCGGTGTCTGTTCGTAATGAGCGACGATCGACTAGGCTATTTGCGTTCTTTCGCTCTGGCCGCAGATCTCCGCTTCTAAATTCTTGACGGCGCTGTTGAACACCAGATCCCGTTCACCGAAGCAGATCGCTGTGTGAAGTGACAAATTCAATACTCAATTGCAACTCACGAGGCCCCGCTGCCAGCGATTATTCATGCTGCGGCGCGAACAGAACGGGAGTGAAGCGACCATCTCCAAATGAGGCCATCTGTGCGAAAATTCACGCATCCGTTGTCGGAATATTTGACAAGCAGGTAAGGTGTTGTGGTAGAAAGAAGCGTATCATCGACTGCGCGTTTGAAAGCTTTACTTCTCATTTCCTTGCTTGTCGCTGCAGGTGTGTGGAGCGCGATTCTTCCAACACACGCGCAGGTTAACGTTACTCAGTATCACAACCATAGTTCGCGTGACGGGCTTTATATTGATCCAGCCTTCACACAGTCAGCTACGGCGAACCTGACACGCGACTTAAACTTCGACGGTACGATCGTAGGGCCCGTCTTAACGCAACCGCTTTACATCGAGGGCGGTCCAGCCGGACCAATGATCATTATAGTAACCGAATCGAATAATGTGTACGCACTCGACCCTATTGATGGCACCATTATTTGGCAGCGAAACGTGGGCGCTCCGGTGCCGGCAGCCGATCTCTTCTGCACTGAGGTTGGTTCAATGGGAATCATCGGAACTCCCGTTGTCGACCTCGCTTCACGGGCGCTCTTTTTGAACGCGATGACGACGCCTGATGGCGGCACAACTATAAAACATTATATCATTTCCCTTAACGTGGACACGGGCGCCATCAACGCAGGCTGGCCGGTGGACGTGGCGGCGATGGCTCAATACAACGGCACGACCTTCACTGCGCGGATCCAACAACAACGAGGGGCGCTCGCCATCGTTGGCAACATTCTTTATGTTGGATACGGGGGCATAGGGGATTGCAGCTTATATCATGGCTGGTTGGTGGGAGTGCCGATCAACAATCCGGCGAGTGTGACAGCATGGGCCACCAGCGCCAACGGCGGCGGTATATGGGGTACTGGCGGCGTCGCTAGTGACGGCACCAATCCGTTCGCTACGACCAGCAACACCTACAACACAGGAGGCAACTGGGGTGGCGGCGAAGCAGTTATTCGTTTTCAAGCGGGCCCCCTCTTCAGCGGTCATGCCAGCGATTACTGGGCCCCGACCAATTGGCTTCAGCTCGACAACGGCAACCAAGATGTGGGCGCCTCGGGTCCGTTGTTGGTGGAGGTGCCGGGGACAACGCCCTCCCGTCTTATCGTCCAGATGGGCAAAGATGAGTATGCGCATCTACTTAATCGCGATAGCCTTGGTGGTATCACCGCGCCGATCGCGGAAGCACGGGTAGCCTTCAGCTACATATATGGCGGGCCAGCCACGTACCGAACTGACCAAGGCACGTATGTTGCTTTCCGCGCCGGCCGCGACGCGCTCAACACTTTCCGCATTACTGCAACCAGTCCACCTACCATTGTCAACGGATGGAGTACGTACCCCATGAACGGATGCGGGTCGCCTTTCGTCACCTCCACGGACGGTACTAATAACATGATCGTCTGGGTGGTCGGCACTGGCGACAAGTATGGCTCCGGCGGCGACCAGCGATTACACGGTTACGACGGCAATACTGGTGCTGTTGTTTATGCGGGCGGCGGTACCAACGAATTAATGGCGAGCACGCGCTCGTACAGCACTACTGGCATCGTTGCCCGCGGACGCATCTATGTTGCTAGTGACAACAAAGTCTATGCTTTTAAGCTGCAATGCGTGGTTCCTAACTTCATAGGGACCCGCATCAGGAGAGCTACTCGGACTTGGTTGGCTGCTGGATTTAAGAAATCCAACATTAGCAAGATCGGAAATCCTGGTCAGCGAATCAATTTCCAAAGTATTCCTGCTGGAACATCGGCGGATTGTGGCACAACTAAGATTACGGTTAGCCATTGAGCTACGCGGGGGACCGGCAGCAGATCAACATGAGGAATGCCCTACGAGATCCGGCCGTGTATACCATGCTAAGTGCAAAAAAAATGACTGATAGCGATATCGCGACGCTATGACCATTCAGGACTCGTCCGCACATCCTTTTCGGAGCAGACGATCCGCTTCATTTTCAACATCTAGGGTCAAAGAAGCATTCTAGGCAAATTTATCAGGGACGGTGCCAAGCAGACAAGATGAGCGTCGCTGTTGTCGCGTGGTGTTTGGAGCTGCATCTCAACCGCGGTTGTCACAGTATGAGGCGGCAATAGCTTGTGGGCCAGGCGGCCCGACGGCCTTTGTCCGGTGGCATCAGCTAAGTCCGTGTCATTTCAGGCCAGAAATCTTTGAGGATGTTGCGGCGCTTCGGCATAGAATTTATTGACCGCAAAGGCCAATCCTTTCGTTGTTGAGGCTTGATCTGTTGGCATACGCGAAGTACCCACAACTCGCGCAGTTCACTCTAGAAAATCTTTCATAGTACAGGCGTTCGTCGGCTATAAAATTTTTCAACTGCCTTTGCTTGGCTTTTGTTGGCTTGCGGAGAGTGTTATCTGCAGCCACTCGGTACCACTAAGCCACCACTCCTTTAATTCGTCCGTGTTCAGGACCGGCTTCACCTACAGGCCTTCCCAGCTTGAAATAGGTGTCCCTTGATCCGTTGCCGACAACCTCAGCACAGCAGGTCGGAGTTTGGGCTGGGTCTCAGCCGGGGATTCCGAAGGGGGAACGATCTGCATTGTTGATGCTCACCGCGACAATGGCACGAGGTTCGTCGTTCGGTCAGATGAAATGCTATCAGCATTTGTTGAAGTCGAGAGCATCACGCACGAATTAGCACTTTCAGCGCTCTTGGTAATGACAGTAATTGAGATCGTTCACCGTCTCGCAACTGCTCCAATAAGGTTTTCTCATTCGTCAAGGCTCCCGCAAAAGCCAAGCTGGGAGGCAGTATTGAACTCGCTCTAAGCAGGAATGTGTTGGCAAAACATTTTGAAAGCTTCCTTGTCCAGTTTCCGTAGATGTCAGCATGGACACCATCCGACCTCTGAGAAAAGTTGTTCCGCTAGATGCGATGATCTCCGGTCGGCCAGTGATGCAGTGAACCCGAGTAAGTTGGGACGTAAGCTGGCAAAATCCGAGCGGATTAAAGACTTAGCAGCGATGCGCTACTACGAAGGGTGGCAGCATGATTGCACAATGATGCTAGACGTTCTGTAAGAGTTTTGCTGCCCGCGAACGGCTAGCACGTCGTAGGGCATTGCGGCGACAGAAAGCATTTCGTCGTGCGACCCGGAAGAAAAACTGGCAGCGTTTCTGGATTTTGAAAGAGCCATCCGCGAATTATTCCGCAAGGTTTACGTTGTGAGCGAATTCGCGGATAAAATCGATGGGGTGAAGAAAATAGTTCCGAATCCTAGTGCGGCAGGTAATTGAGCAACTTGAGGATATCGGAGAAAACGCCCATCGCTGTGACATCCGCGCCCGCCCCGGGGCCCTGAACAACGAGAGGGGTACGGGAATAACGTTTCGTCGTAAATGCGATGATGTTGTCGCTGCCCTTGGTAGCGGCGATTGGATGATCGTGCGGGAACTCTCTGATTCCAGCGCTCACGCGACTGCCTTC
>QHOR01000046.1 GCA_003219395.1 Verrucomicrobiota bacterium
CTTGTCCTTACTCGTGTCAGCCGCTCTTCTATCGGCGATGCAATCTCGGGCCGCAACCGAGATGGAGGAGCGTGCAGCAATTAGCAGCGCGACTCAAAGTGCGTTCGTCCTGGAGGACTTTTCTCGGCTCGAAGAGGCTTCTGACGGCTACCGCAGGACGAAGAGCAGAACGCCAAGTGGGCTCTGGAAGCTAACCCTGTTCCAGGCGGCTATCTACGGGGCCATCCGCGAGAGTGCCAGAGGTCGGGAGCGAGAAACGGCTTTCCGCGACCTGGAGAGCAAGACTACGAGGTGGGTGCAACGCTATCCGAATTCGCCCAGTGCTCACATCGCCCACAGTTCGGTGTTCATCCAGCACGCTTGGGCCATTCGCGGTTCTGGGTATGCGTCAACTGTGAAGCCGGAGGCTTGGGAGCCATTTCGCAGGTACATCGCAATGGCCAGGGCCAACCTTGAGACTCACAAGTCCATTGCCGCCGTTGATCCCCGTTGGTATGAGTTAATGCTTTCGGTCGCTCGCGACGAAAGTTGGGAGCGCGACGAGTTCGATCGACTGCTCGACGAGGCCCTTAATCGGGAACCGCTCTTTTACCAAACCTACTTCCTGGCTCTCGAATATCTTCTTCCGAAGTGGCACGGCGGAAAGCACGATATCGAAGACTTCGCGCGGAGAGCAGTCGAGAGGACCTCCAGCCAAGAGGGCCAGGGAATGTACGCCAGGATCTACTGGTTCGCGTCCCAAGCACAGTTTAAGAACCAACTTTTTAGCGATTCCATGGTTGTGTGGCCGCACATGAAGTCCGGGTTTGACGACGTCATTGCCCGGTATCCCGACGCTTGGAATCTCAACAACTATGCGAAGTTCGCCTGCCTGGCCGGCGACAAAGCCAAGGCCCGAGAACTACTTGAGCGAATAAAGTCAGCCATCGTGGCGGAGGCTTGGCAGCCACATGCGATGCTCGAGCGGTGCGCTGAGTGGGCCAGCCAGACGTGAGGCGCGGGCGGCCTAACCGCCGGTTCTTGCCCGACGCGTTTCGCTTGCAGCTACGCCGCGCGCATCGCGCGGCAAAACCGGAACGTTAGGCGTCACAAACGACCACCCAACCACCTCTACTGACGAAGGAATTCCATGGGTGTTACTGAAATCAAAGTTGGCCAACTTGGCATCAACTACATCCTTGATGGCTCCAATACCGCGAGCCTCGGAATGTTCGAACTGACCGTGCCTGCTGGCTCGAACGTTCCCCCGCCACACAGTCACTCGAACAACGAAGAGTGCGTGTACGTTCTGGAGGGAACCCTTCGATACACGGTCGGAACTGAGACACGCGACCTGACACCAGGCCAAAGCATGAGCACACCAATGGGGCTAGTTCATGCTTTCTCGAACCCTTTCACCGAGACGGCTCGCGCCTTGATCGTCCAGTCTCCAGACATCGGGGCCCAATACTTCAAGGACGTCGCCGTCGTGATCAACGCCGGAGGACCCCCGGATAAAGCGGCCCTGGTATCCGTCATGTCTAGATACGGTCTTGTGCCTGCCGCCCCGAAGTGACGCCTAACACGCCAATCAACCGGACACGCTACAGTCGGCTTCGCCTCCTTCCGCGTGCCGGTTATCGGCCACGTTAAACCGCACGGAATCATGCGCCCTGCTCAGTTGTCGCTTGCATTTTTCGGCTTTGTGTCTTCTCTCTCACTGCATGTGCGGCGCCATTAGCCGTAAGCACCGAAGACTTGTCGCGGATGCAAGAATGCAAAGCAGACTTTGGCTCAAGCACGCAAACGTGGGGCAAGAATGCGGCAGTTCGGGATCTCGGAGCGCCGCACGCGAGCACCCCGGAAAAGCACCGCACGGCGCGCGAACGGTGGCACCGGACCGTGTATCCGGGGAGGCGCGGGTTCGACTCCCGCCCCCACAGCCCCATAATTAAAGGAGCTGGGTCAAGTGTGGCGTAGTTGCCGTTCACTTTAGGGAGATTTAAATGAAACGCTTAATCGCTGCCTTGTTGTTTCTCGCATCTTTCGCCGTTGTGAGTGCCTTTGCTCAGAAAACCTCACTCAGGGAACAAATAGTTGGCACTTGGATTCACGTTTCAACCACTGTTACTGCGCCGGATGGTAAGAAAATGGATCGGCCAGGCCAAGGCGTCGTAATCTATGCCCCGGATGGTTATTTCGCCTTCGTGAATGTCGCGAATAATCTTCCCAAGCTGGCAGCTAACAATCGAGATAAGGCGACGGTGGAAGAAGCCAAGGCAATCGTCGCGGGCTCAATAGCCTACTACGGTACCTACACGGTTGATGAAGGCACTAAAACCATCGTCCCTAAAGTTGAAGGATCGACGTTTCCTAATATGGTTGGGACCGATCAAAGCCGAATTGT
>QHOR01000047.1 GCA_003219395.1 Verrucomicrobiota bacterium
CCAGCTTTGCTCAGTTTGTCGGCAACCAATTCCCGGTGCGCATTTCGTTTCGGATTGTGCCTCTTTCGTACTCCAAAGAGCAACGACAAATGGTGTCGGGCCATCGCAATCACGGGAACGACATACACCGTTGCAGCGATTCGCAGATTTGTTTCTGCCAGCCTTTGCGCTTGTATGACCGTCTAGAACCGAACCAAACAAAACGGGGCCCGGAAGCGGGCCCCGTTCTCACTGTTTGCGAGTAGTGATATTAGTTTGGCTTCATGTGGCCCGGAACAGGCGGTCTCGGGTGCGACTTCGGTCTTGTCGTGTTGAGCACGGATGTCTTGTCGTCCGGCATTACGTTTGCGATGAGGTAATTCACCGCGCTCGAGCTGATCGGTGTGCCGAAGCCCGTGGTCGCGTCCCAGCCCCTGCCGGCAGAGAATCCGGTAACAATTACCAGGTTGTCAGACGAGTCGAACTCGCCCGCCGAGTTGGTGCCGCTCCTGATGTCATGAAACGAGGCCGGATAGGCCGTGCTGTTCTGACCAATCCGGTAAATGCCCCAATTGAGGAATCCTTCCCGCGTAGCGGCCTTGTGATTCATAATCGCAGTGATGGCTGCCCACTGCGGGGCCCCGGCACTGGTGCCACCGAACGTATACATGCCAGGCGGTATGCCCGGAATGTCCAAACGCGTCAGTACGCCGTGAAGGATGGCCGCGTTGTAAGCGACGTCGGGAACGCCTTTCTGCGTTCCGCCATGGATAGTGCCTTGCTGATAGGGAGGTTCGGCAAATAAGAGGCTGAAGCCACCGCCTGTCGCTTCGCTGGAACTGAAAAAGGGCTGGAAGTCACCAAAAGGAGGTCCTTCGTTCCAAACAATCTCGCTCACATATGTGCCCGGGAGAGGATGTGTAGCCGGATCGCAACCCAAGGCAGTTAGGCAATAGTCCGCTGCGTGGAGTTCCGTGCCGCCCACACCCGTCACCAGCGGATCGCTGGCCGGATGAGAAGCCGCTTTCACCCACGAGTTGCCGTCGCAGGTTGGCTGCGCTGCGCCCTGGTCGCCGGAAGAGGCGAACAGCGTGATGTTGTTTTGCGTGGCCGTTCTGAACACGTCGTGGTATCCGGAGAGTAGGGTCGGGTCAACGCAACTCTCGTTCTCACCGAAGCTCATCGAGATAACGTCGCCAAGATTATTGTTAACCGCGTATCTCAGCGCGCTGAGGATATCGGCATCATCGTTCGTCTTAGCTAATACTAAAACGATGTTTGCGCCGGGGGCCATGGCATGTGCCCATTCAACGTCAAGGCTGATCTCCTCTGCCCACCCCGTCATGTTGGCATTGCCCGGGACGAACGGCGTGAGACCGTCTGGCGCGACTTGGGTTAGGCTTATCGGGGGAAGGCCATAGAAGGTGTCGAAATTCGCAACTTGGCTAACCAAATTAGGATTCTGAAAGGCATCGACGATGACGATTGTGTGCCCGCTACCATCGAACCCTGCGCTGATCAATGAGTCGATCTGATAGGCGTGTCGCATCTGATACGGATCGAAGCACTGCCTGCCGGGAATGGATGCCAATCCGACTTGGCAAGTAAACAGGCCATACTGCGGGCCCGGGCCAGGCGAAACATCTGCGAGAGTCTCTTGTGACTCAAGGCGCATAGACAGGGGCATGCTGCCGTGAACTCCCGCGTCTGATTTCCCTGATGCGTGTGAAGTAGACGAGTTTACCGCGATGAAGGCCATTGCCGCCGCGGCGGACATTAGCGTCAACGCACCTGCGATACGCAGGCGTGGGAAGACACCATTTCGATTAAACCAACGATTGGTTTTCATTTAGTTTTTATATATCTCTTTATTTATTTTTGGTTGAGGTTGTTAACTACAATCGAGGTCCATGAGAAGCAGAAATCATTTTCACGAGGCGCTTTTGAAGAAGGCGCTCGTTCGTCTGACTCGGCACTACAGTTGGACGTAATCGAGCAGGTTTTTACGCGATCGAAGTAATCTTGTCAAAGTGTTTCTGTGAGGTCCACCTAAAACAGTTGAGCTTGCGCTGCGCGGGGCGCCGCCGGGCACACTCGGGCTCGAGGGTCGGCAATTTTGTAAGGAAAACAAATCGCGCAGATTTACGGTTTCTTTTCCTCGCAAAGCTTCTGGAAACTAGGATCGCTACGCAAAGGATCCCATTTCGGATCGAGCTTTAGAAGCGCCGGCGTAAGGCAATTACTATATGGAATCTCCAAAAGACGCTGGAGTCTTGGAATCGCGCGGCTATTACCTCCGACCATAGCCTCCACGGATGCCAAATTCTCTTCGTACCCAGGCCCATCGACTGCATCTTTTTCACTCGGCAACAGCGTGATCGCACGCTCAGCCTCTCTGATCGCTGCGTCTTTCTCGCCGAGTATAGCGTGAATTAGCGAAAGTACGACCGCAAAAATCGCGTTATCCGGGTCCTTCTTAGAGAGGCCATTCAACGCAGGCAACAATTGTTGAGCAGTGGCTCTCGCTCCATTAATATCGCCGACACATCGCTGAGCCAAGGCTAGAAACATCTGATCAGCGAGCCTTTCGAAGGCGGGCAGATCGCGAGGTTCAGTGAGGCGGGTATGAATGAATCGAATGGCGTCATCGCAATGCCGCTCTAGAAACAATTGATTCATCTTTGTTAGCAAGGCATTAAACGAAGTGGTCTGTGCGTTTACGCCAGCTAGCAATTTTCCGGATTGTTCCAGATTGCCCTGGGCTTGATAAATTTTTGCTTCGGACGCGACGGTATCGGGGGCATTGGGAAGAATGTCCAATACCAGATCGTACGTTTTTAACGCAGCCGGGAATTGCCGAAGCATCGCGTAAGTTTCTGCCGCCAAGCCTAGCCATTGAATATTGCGCGGATCGAGCGTGAGAGTTTGCTCCCAGTAAGCAATGCTTTGATCCCAGTGTCCTTGTCGTCGAGCGATTAGGGCGAGCGCAGCGGGAACATCGCTGCTACTCGGCGAAAGCTCCCGGACGCGGCCGAACGTCGCTTTGGCAAGTTCGTAATCCCGCAGCACCCAATATTCATAATAAGCCCGCGCCAGCAGGGCTTCGGGCGAATTTGGTTGGAGTCTTTGCGCGGTCTTTAAAGCCCGCTCCGCCGCGTCACGGCGATCGGTGGTTTTATCTAGACCACCGAAATACACCTGAGCGTTCGCACGAGAAAGTCTGGCCCAGGCCACCGCAAAAGCTGGGTCAGCGCGCTTCAAGCGCCAAGCCCCGGAGGTACGCGTCGTAAGCTTCTGAATTGCTTGTTGGCTTGACTGTCAACGCTTGTTGCTCGCCACCAGTGAGCTTGGCTTGCAATGCGTCGGCGATTGCTTTCGCTACTTCGCTCTCGACACCAAAAATATCAGTGAGCTTGCGATCGTAGGTCTCAGCCCACAGATGCGAATCGCTGGCCGCCCGGATCAGCTGGACATTGACGCGCACCTGATCGGCAGCTTTCTGGATACTGCCTTCCAGGATGTTCGCCACGCCAAGCTGCTTCGCGATCTCGAATAGATTTTCAGGCGCACTTTTGTAATGCTGGGTTGAAGTGCGCGAAATCACTTTCAAATCGGCGATCTTTGCGAGCCGCGTCAGGATTTCCTCCTGGATGCCCTCTGCAAAGTAAGCGTTCGCTTTATCCTCGCTCAGGTTCTCGAAGGGCAAAACCGCGATCGATTTGTCCGACATCGCCGAAGCTGTAGCAGCCTCACGCTGTCGGGGCGCTGTCTTATTTCCAGCGCTGTAGCGACCGAGAAAAAATAACGCGACCGAAATCGCGGCGCCGACAACAACGACGTAAATCCAGGCATGCTTTTTTGGAATGCGCCTACCGGCGCGATCAACATCTTCTGTGCGTTTGAGTCCCTCCGGCGTCAACTCAAATGCCCACGCAATCCCCAGCGCGATGGGAAAGCCGATCACGATCGTCAGCACGATCAATCGCAAGGCCCAATTTGGAACATTGAAAAGCGGAAAGACCTGCGCGATGCCTTGAGCGAGAGCCCAGCCCGCGACCGCGTACGCGACCGCGACTTTGTAAACATTACGCCGCTTCAGCTCGGCGAAGAAATTCCTTCGGTTCACTCTACGCACCTTGACGAAGCGTTCGTCACATCAGCATTCTATCTTGATGGACGTGACTTGAAAAGGGCGCGAAGAATTGAGCCGCTTCGTCCAGTCCCACGCGCGCGACCCCGTTATTTCACGGTTGCGCTACGGTGCGCCAATTTTTTACTGCAAAACTGCGCAATTCGACGAAACGCCACAAAAATAAGCTTGGCTATTGTCACCTCTGAAAAACACGCTGCGCGAGATCGCGAAAAACCACAAACCCCTTCTTGTTCAATCAGAAATCCCTTGCTCCATGTAGCTGAGTTAAACTGGCGCAGAATTAGCGAACACACGTGGAGGGACTCTTTAGTTTTTCGGTGCTTGGCAACACCGGCTTTTGCGGCCGATGCCCTCGGTCACATTCTGCTCTTCATAACAAAATGGTCGGTTTGTAAAGAGTTCTAGTCTGCTCGGGTGGGAGCAAAGGCTGATTGGCAATTAACGCGCGACCATCCCCCCGAAAATTGGTAGCGTATTCGGCAGCACAAAGCGAGTTGACTCGGAACAGCCGTGGTTAAGAGTAATTTGCTCTGCCAATTGAGCTAATGGTGCAAATAATGATTCTCGCAGGGCCCAACCCAAAGTAGACGCTTCTCGGCTGCCGCTAACTCGGAAATTGCATGGTTCACGTCGCCGATCAGCGATTGGAGCCTGATCTGATGCTCGACAGCAGCTTGATTTGCTCCGCTCAACGCAGTTCTAGCGTGTCTGGGAAGGTATAGCAAACACCTGTTTCGATGGACAACAGCAACGTAGGCATTCCACTGATTCTCTGCGGCTTACGAGTCGACTTGTTGGAGCATTGCGCCAACAATTCATCTAGAAAACTACGACAGTTGAACCAACCCGCCGTGAGCGTCACCCTTGGCAAGGACCCGCGAGAAATATAGCAATCGCGAGTCCCAGTAAGCATTCCGTCTCCGGCGCGCAATACCTGGAGTGAGCACCGTCCAGTGCTTGACGTCATACATCCCGGGACAAATTCCTTTCGGCATCGCTTCAAAGTATTTCAACTCGGCCGTTCGCGTGCCGGATCGCGCGCTTTGCATTGAGCAATAATTCCGGATTTTGGACTGCTAACGAGTTGGCTTTCTCATTTCCGATGAATTCGCCCTTATAGACATAACCCTCGCGCTGGCCTGGTTTCTTTGGCGGGTGCCGTCTAAGTGTATTTAGTGCCAAGTCTCACGTGAATGGTTTCTTCTTCTTCCGTGCCCATTCTTCGATTCGTTTTAGGTCGTTGTTGACGCTTGTGCCGGGATACATTCCGCGTATTTCGTCAAATGCGGCCGCTCTAAATTTATGGCATACGTGCATCAAAGTGGATGGACGCCGGCGAGCGGCCAAGAACTGAAATCGTGCACAACGATCGATGAGGACACAATTGCGTTATTCAAAAGCATCGTGGCCGAAGCAGCTGATTTTTACGAGCGGCATCACGTCGCCGCGCTCGGTAAACGATTGGCCGATGAAATCAAGGCCGTTCGCGAGTTGGAGTCTATCAGGCGGTTCGAAGACAGACCCGCTGGGCGTCGCTGGCCCTACAAGCGCCTGAGAGCATTTTTATGAGTTTGTCTTTAAGAGAGGAAGTCCGATTGAAATTTCAGTCACGACCGGCGGGGAAGCCGTCAAACTGTTTTTGCTTGGCTGCTTTTCCAAGATGGCGGTCCGCCGGCCTCTCTTCGGGCAGCTCGGAGAGGAACGGGGGCTTACTAGCTCGGTCATAAGAGTTCAGTCGTTCCCTCCGAGCTAATTTTCTTTGAACAATGAGTGACGTGGAACCTCACAACGAACCCTGGTACGAGACGGATGCGTTTTGCGTTGCCTGCGCCGAAATCTTCGCGCGCGCGGTCCGGCTCGCGTATGCATCGCGATGCGCCCGCCGAAAACGGCCGCCGCCAAACCACAGACAGGATTCCGTGTCCTGGGATTAAGATCGTGGTGATCACCGCGATCGAGGCTTTTTCGGAAGCTGCTCCCGGGCCACGGATTTTTATTTGGAGAAATTATGATGACAGGAAAATTATCGGTGAACCTTGGACAGACGAAATTCGATGGCCCCTCGTTAGGCGAGTTACTGGAAGAAGCAGTCACGCGGATCCTTCCGGGCATTCACAAAGACACGGATCGCGCGCGAAAACACGAAGCCAACTGGATTTGCAGGTGGGCCATCCCTGCGGTCGCTGAAGAGATTATTATCACCGGCAACATTCCCCTGCCGCTGAAGGTTCAATTTGTAGAAGATTCGACAATGCCAAACTCGCGCCTCGAGTACGGCGGCGAGTATGGACTCAATTGATTTTTGCAGCGCCTAACAAGTGGCGCAAACGCTTGAACGCTTCGAAAATTTGGTCGGCGGCGATAATTGTTGTACCGCCAGGGAAATTCGCTTTGTCGAAATGTCGGCCGCGGCGACGCCGGCGAGAACGTAAATTCAAGCTGAGTCCCAGTTATGCCGTTTTCGCGACGGACCGCCCTCCGAACAAGCGATATTGCTTGGTCATCCATGCGGCCGGGTTGTAAATCTTTTTCCGTTCCTCGTCTGGCAAGCCGTGGTATTTCTTAATCGCCTTAATGATTGCTTTCGGCGAGATCTTGACTCGGGCGCGCCACATTGGGTTCCTGATGATTTCGCTTGGTCGAACGATTGCGCTCAGTCGACCGAGTAACTGCTCTTCAGCACACAACCGAGTAGCCTTATCGATCTTGTCCTCCCCCTCGTCCCTAGTCGTCTTGTTTGTCGGATTCTCTTTATTCGTCTTAAGGGGGACAATGCTTGTCCCCCTTACTAGCTCGCCTTGTCCCCCGTCTGACGGGTTTTGTCCCCCGGAATCTGACTGCGATTGAAACGCCGCTTCTTTGGCGCTTGTTAGCCAAGGGTGCGTAAGCAGCTCGTGCTCCCGTATGCCAAATTTCAGTATTCGTCCGGTCGGCCTGATGATCTGCCGATTGCAAAGCGATCGCAGAAGATCCTTCACATGAGTGTCCGCAACGTTTGAAATCCTACCGAGTCTCTTTTTTCCAGCCGTTAGCAAGCCGGTATCTTGGCTGCAGAACAGAATCGCCTGCAGCAATCGATATTCGCCAGCCGCCATTTCCTGAGAAGCTTGGATAGTGGGCAGCGGCACGCGGGCAAATCCACCGAACGCGGACTTTGGAACGTATCGCTGCTGTGGCCACGTAGCGGTGACCGGAATAACGCAAAGTTTTCCCTTGCCCCTCAGACGAGGCCACTTTGATCGACTTATCGCTTTTTCGATCCGATCGAAGC
>QHOR01000048.1 GCA_003219395.1 Verrucomicrobiota bacterium
TCGACGTATCATCTGCGCTCGAATGATTATTATTCATCGCGAAATTACGCGAGCCGCCTGATTGGAAGCAAACTGATTTTCTATACGCCGCTTTATCTTTCACCGGAAAGCGACGATCCGTTTGCGCAGTTTCCGGCGGTGCGAAAATGGCACAAAGGCGCGACTGCTAGCGAGTTCCAACGGATCGTCTCAGCGACGCACGTCTACCGGCCCGAACGGCAAATCAATTCAGCTTCAGGACTTGCGCTGCACACGGTCACGGTTTGCGACCTGGCGCAGGAAAACATGAAGTGCGAAGGCTCCGGAGTTCTTGGACCGCCGGGACGCGTGTTTTATGTTTCACCTCAGTCTGTCTATGTTTGGGCCACAGACTGGTCGCGTTATGGCCAGCGAAAAGGCGAAGATTCCATGCTCTTTCGCTTGCCACTGGATGGATCCAGTCCCAGCGCGATCGGTGTATCAGGCAGTCCAGTCGATCAGTTTTCCTTCCTCGAGAGCGAAGACGATCATCTTAACGTGCTGGTGCGTTCAGACTCGGCCGGCGACAACATGTGGAATGCCGAAGGCGCTGCAGGCGAGGTCGCCTTGATGCGCGTCTCACTGCGCAGTTTCAATGATGGCAGCGATAACGCCTCGTCGTGGGATTATCACGCCCTCCCGAGACCAGCCGGATACACTTTTCAAAATCGATTTGTCGGTGACTATCTGCTTTACGGCACGGGAAGCGGTTGGGGTGCTCCTGAAAACAGGAACCAGTCTAAACTGTTCGCGGTGCGCTGGGCCGACGGCGATATCGCATCGCTTTCCATTTCACATGGTGTCGATCGGATTGAGGCGCTGGGTTCGGACGCCGTGATTGTAGGCACCGACGGACAAGATCTGCATTTCACCTCAATTAGATTAGGCAAGTCGGCGCTGGTTGCAGATCAGTATGTTCGGAAGGCGGCTTCGCAGGGTGAGCTGCGCAGTCATGGTTTCTTTTACAAACCTGACGGAGCGGAATCGGGCCTGCTCGGTTTGCCGATCAGCGTCCCCGGTCGCCCAGGCTATCGTCATTTATTTGAAGCGTCGGCCGCGATCATTTTCCTGCGCAACGACTCGCTCAGTTTCAAAGAACTTGGCGAACTTAATGCGCAATCTGAACGCGCGGTCGACGATGCCTGCCGCGCCTCGTGCGTGGATTGGTATGGAAACTCGCGCCCGATATTCGCGCGCGGCCGGATTTTCGCACTCCTGGGTTATGAGATTGTCGAGGGCACGATGGCCGACGGAAGAATCCGCGAGACCCGGCGAATCAGCTACTCGCCGGAACAAATGAAAATCACCCGGCGTTAAGAACCTTTCTCACGAACTGTTCCAACTAATCGCCCGCGTGAACCAAGAAATTTGGTGTCAACGCGGGCGATTTGTGCTATTGTCTCGAACCCTTGTTCCAGCAGAGCTTTAGCTTGGAACGCGTCTGTTCAAATCGAGCGGGATTATCTAAAAGCACTCCTAAAGAATAGGTACAAATCATGAAACTTCCAAAAACATTTCGCAATCCAATAAGAGCACTGGCGATCGCCCTCGTTATAATTGCCGGCTCTACCGCGATATTTGCGACGATCAGTTTCATTTTGAAATTTGGTGGGACCGGCAGTGCGGATGGGCAGCTCCTGACGCCCCGAGGCATGGCTACCGATGCCAGCGGCAACGTCTATGTCGCGGAAGGAAATGGTAACCGCTATTCGAAATTCGACAATAACGGCGTGTTTATATCAAAGGTCGGGATCTTAGGTGATGTCCCAGGGGGCTTTGTCAGTCCGTCCGGCATAGCAGTCGACTCGAGCGGAAATGTCTATGTAACGGACGATACCACCGCCCGTACTTCAAAGTTTAATTCAAGCGGAATCTTCCAGATGAGTATCGGCCCCGCAAATTTCCTGGCGCCCAGCGGCGTGGCGGTTGATACTGCGGGAAACGTCTACATCTCGGACGCCAATAACCATCGGATTCGGAAGTATGACTCGAGTGGAGTGTTCTTGACGCAGTGGGGCAGCAGCGGAAGCACTGACGGACTGTTCAGTAGCCCGCAAGGACTGGCAACCGATTTATCAAACAACGTCTACGTTGCCGACACCGGCAACAACCGTATTCAAAAATTTAACTCCACCGGCGGGTTCATAACGAAGTGGGGATCCGCCGGGGCCGGCAATGGCCAGTTCAGCTCGCCGGCAGGCATCAGCGTGAATTCTTCCGGCACCGTTTTCGTTGCCGACAGTGGGAATAATCGGATTCAGAGTTTTTCTTCGACGGGCACTTTTAACGAGGCTTTTGGAACAGCGGGAAGCGGTGATGGGCAGTTCAGTGGCCCACAGGATCTCGTGGGCGATCCGTTTGGAAATGTCTTTGTCGCCGATACGGGCGCTGACCGGGTGCAGAAGCTCGGCACTGCAGCAGTTGCCGTGAGCGCTAATGCCGGTCCCGATCAAACCGTCGAATGCGCCGGTGCTCTGACTTCTGTGTTGCTCGACGGGACAGCCTCAACCGGAAGCGGCACGCTTACTTACACCTGGAAGGAAGGGGTGACTGTTCTGGGCACTGGCGCCACTCTCACCACTTCACTGCCGCTTGGGTCACACACGATTACCCTGACTGTTTCATCTTCGGGTGGCGGTTCTGACGACGACGATGTCTCGATCAATATCGTTGACACGACGGCCCCCACGATCACCGTGAACGGCGCGAATCCAATGACCGTCGAATGTCACACGCCCTTTATCGATCCTGGAGCGACTGCTGATGATGGTTGTGCGGGCAGCTTTGCGGCTTCGGCATCCGGAACAGTCAATGTAAATGTGCCGGGTACTTACACAATTACTTATACCGCCATGGATCCGTCGGGCAATTCGGCAACACCCAAGAGCCGGACGGTCAATGTCGTCGACACATCACTGCCGACCATAACGCTTAATGGACAAACGCCCACGCTCTGGCCGCCCGATCACAAATATCAGACGTTCAACGTGAGCGATTTCGTCGCGAGCGTGAGTGACAGCTGCGATACTGGCCTGAGCGTTAACGATGTAGTCATATCGCAGGTCACCAGTGACGAGCCTGAAAACAGTGGTGAGGATGGCAACACCTTGAATGACATCGTCATCGGCGATGGCTGCAAATCTGTTCAGCTTCGTGCTGAGCGAAAGGGTGGTGGGAATGGTCGCGTCTACACCATTACATTTAGTGTTCGCGACTCTTCCGGCAATGTAGCTACGGCCACCGCCAGGGTCCTTGTTCCGAAGAGTCAGGGGGGTGGCTCGGCGGTCGATGACGGACCACACTATACGGTGACTGGCAGTTGTCCATAGGCGACTAGTAGCAACGAAGTTGATGTCCGACCGACTTTGGCCTTGTCCTCTCAATGGGCAAGCTGAAGTTTGTCGGACATTTCCTTGAATT
>QHOR01000049.1 GCA_003219395.1 Verrucomicrobiota bacterium
GGACGCTCTCCAGTCGCTTGCTTGTTTCATTCGCACGATGCTGCACACGTGCTTTGGCTCGGCCCTGAAGGCATAGAGATAGCTCTCCCCGCAGCGCCGCATCCAGAACGGGCCGACGACTTGACCTCACAGGGTGCGCACCCGGACCCGCCGTCGAGGCGCTCGCCGTCAGCGCGCCACATCGGGGGGTGGTCCGGGCGCACATCAGGAACTAACGTTACTTTTCCAGGTTGAGAATTATGTTTCTGCTTTATTCGAACGGAGCCGGAATAGCAGGATCGATCGTCCGTGTCGGCTCTGTGATCGCTGCTTTTGCACGCATGCTCCGGCCTATGGGCAGGCGGGGAGAGTGTCCATGACGACTTCAGTCGTGAAGGGACTTTACAATAGTCCGAACGGAGATCGGTGGGCTCTATGCAGGGACCAGTCAGGAAAGCTTGTGGTTTCTCACCAACCAAATCATGCATCTGGAGGACGAGCGTCCGAAATTGGCGTTGAGGCGTTCCTTTCCCAGCCTAGGTCGGGACCCGAACACCAAGCACTTATTGAAGCCCTCGCACATCTTGATGCTGGACAGAGCAACAGTGAAACAAAGAAACATTCTGAAGACAAATTGTTCCGAGCGTTGGGACACGCTGTTGCCCGATGTTGGAAAAACCTGCCGCAGGGGATTCAGGAAGATCTGTTCGAGGCTGCTGTCGCTCTCGAAGGGGAAACCATCCGGCAGCAACTTGCAATCTATTTGCATGGCAAGCGCGAGCATACGGTCGATACCGCGCAGCCGAGAGCGATGCCTGAGCCGGACAGCCTCGGCGGTTAGCTTCCTCTGCAACCTCAGCCTTCCTCGTTCAGGGGTTCTTCCTCTTAACCTGTTCGCTGGTTTCAGCTGCTTTCGCCAAGCGGGTCGGTGCGGCCATGTGTTCGGCGTTTAGGTGCGGTTCACATGACCGCTAGCCATAATGCCCTCCGCGGATCAGGTCCCGGTCAAAAGCTCGCATTTGAGAATGCGGTGGCACTAATGGGTTTAGAGCCAGATGAACAGCGCGGTCGGCCAAACGCAAATGCAGTCGGCGCTTCGCACGTTGTCGGAGGATATTGAGCCGCAGAACCAGGATTTCGGCTTCCAGCCGCCGGCGCGGCTTGAAGGCAGTCGCACAGCATACGGACGAAGAGGAAGACAATTGCGACCATCAAAACGCAATCATGTTCTGATTGGGCTGCTGCCGTTACTCCCCGTGGACGGAGTTTTCGGAAGCGACAGAGGGGCTTCCGATTCAAAGGCCTCCAACTCGCTAACTTCATTTGCCGTGGCGGAACTTTCTCAACTAGCGGAGCCGCGATGTCCCTCGCCTCCGCAATTCGACAAGGCGGCATCGCTCAGATTGCCCATGCCTTGATCAGGCTACGTGGCGGCTGGTCAGTTTCGGATAGGGACCCAATAGTGGCTCACGCTCATCACCAGAACCTCTGCCGTCTTGTATAGCCAAGTTAGCGCGGGGACAGGCGTGAACGCCTGCAATAAGCCGGCAAATATCAGCAGCACGGCCAAGAACGTCACCACGCCGCGCACTGCGCGCTGGGTGAATGGCGGGTATGGGGGCTTGTTGTTTGCGGGCCATGCGAACCTTTCTTCCCATTTCTCCTGCGGAATATGCGCAGGCCGGATTCTCTCCAGCGGTAGCCATGCTTGGTACGCGGCTATTCCCCGCTCGCGCGCGATGGCATTCGTGAGGCCGAATGCGTTCGTCCGCGCCACAAGTTCGACCGCAGCTCTGATAACAACCTTCGCAAAGAACAAAATCACCAACCCAGCAAGGTAAACGTAGGCAATCATGAAGCCTGTGGTAAGCCACGATTTGGTAAAAGACCGTACCTCGAAAATCGCGGCACAGCGCCTCACCGTAAAATCCACGAGCCAATCGAGGGCGGTGAACAGTTCCCCGAATACCGAGCTGCTGTCGGCAGCCTGCAACCACAGAATGACCACCACAGTAATCGCAAGCTGGACCAGCGGAAAATTTGCTACACGTCGTATCGAAGCGAGCAGCAATTTGATCAGAGCCATTCGGACTTGTCTCAGAACATCGTGAAGCTGAAAAGTCGTATCGAATCGCGCTGCGCATATCTCTTTCGTGTCATTGACCAACAAAAGTCGCGTCCGGCAGGCCCTTGGCGAAAAGTCGCTGGGCTCGAGACGATGTGCGGCTTTGCGCCGGCCAGTTCGGGCATGACGCCAAGTCCCTGGTTTTGCACTGGCCTTGGTGTCACTCAGCAAGAGCCCCCGATGAAGTAGAGGGCTCTGCGGGACGCGCCGGTTTCGGGTTCAGAACCCATTGGGGGGAGTTGCTCCCAAGGGCGCGCCGTGATTGTTTTTCGCGATACACACTGACTCCTAATGCGTAGACTTTGCAAATCGAAATTTGCGCCTATCGCTAGGGGTGTGCCTACCGTAAACCCAAAAATGGCTGACGAGCGTCCGCGAATCGGGTGATATTCAGTGGTATGGGCGATCTCTGCAGACTAATGATCGCGCCACCAGTGTAGCCGACTTCTCGGCGCCTTATTTGCAGTTCGAGTATGCGTTGCTGGTGCCCTCCGGCTCCTTGATACGCCGTGTTGCTGACGCTGACCGGGGCGGGATGCGGATTGCGGCCATGCGCAACCACGCTTGCACAAATACTCTGATTTCCTCTCCTGAAGCAGGCCCAGCTGGTGTATGCCGACACCCCGCGATCCGGCGTTCAGCCCTGCTGCGCGATGGGCAGGCGGACGTCATGGCATCAATCCGCGGCACGCTTCTCGGTTATCGGCTCAGTTGCAAGGCTCACGCGTGCTGGAGGACCACTACGCAGCGCACATCAATCGGATCGCCATTGCCAAGGCCAATTCCGGACGGCTCGCGTACATCAGCGAATTTGTGGAAAAGGCAAAGGCAACCCGGCTCGTGCAGCGGGCGTCACCGAGGTAAAGCAGACGTAAGGTGCGAGCGAACTGCTCACGTAAAGTGGGCTGCGGCGTCGAGACATCGCCAAACCGATGCTTCAATCCGCAGCCGTGAACGGATAAATACAATTCGTAGCCAGGATTTACTCCTTCAAACAGGCTTGTGAGGATTAGGAAACTCTCTTTGTGTGATGCGGCCATGCCCGATAAGAGAGGTCATCCGATAAATCTTGCCCACACTGAGAACAAGGCAGTTACGCCCATCAAACCTGCGGCCCAGAAATTCCACCGGCTAATCTTTTGTAATCTGCTAGATAATTCTCTTACTTTGTTCATTTCGTCTATGCCCGACTTGCTGCTGCGCAAGTGCCACATTGCGGATGTAAACCAACACGCAGCGGACCCGCACCCTGTGATTATTGCCGCAGTCTCGATGAGCGATCTCATAGTTCATCCCGTATGGTCAAATAATTCCTCCGAAGCACTTTCGCCGGTTCACGTAGCGGCTTTATGGGATAGGCGTCAAAAGGTTGAAAGTATGGAAAAGCGTGGATTTGCGCTTCTCGGGCGTAGCCTCGTTGGAACTCACCCATTACGGTTTTGCAGCTAGTCAATATCGCCACCTCAGGAAGAGAACAACTGCTGAAAAGGGGTAATGTTGATCAACCGCGGAACGCACATGGCACGGAAGAGCCAATAAAAAATGGCCCCCCTCCTACAGGTCAACGACCTGCGCACGTCGTTCTTTACGAGCGACGGTGAACTCCGCGCGGTCGACGGCGTGACCTTTACCATCGACGACGGTCGAACGATTGGTTTGGTGGGCGAATCGGGCTGCGGCAAGAGCGTCACCGCGCTTTCGATCATGCAACTGCTGCCCAAACGCACGGGCCGTATCGTTGGCGGCGAGATCCAGTTCGAGAGAAAGAATCTGGCAAGCCTGCCGGAGCAGGCGATGCGCCATATCCGCGGCAACGAGATTTCGATGATCTTCCAGGAGCCGATGACCTCGCTTAATCCAGTCATGACTATCGGCTACCAGATCGCGGAAACCGTACGCCTGCACCAAGGCCTG
>QHOR01000050.1:0-5431 GCA_003219395.1 Verrucomicrobiota bacterium
GGCCCGGGCCTATCCAAGGTGACATGGTGCATCCCTATCTCGCTCGCCGGGCTGGACGCGAACTGCCCACATATTTTGATCCGCGTCTGGAGCCTGTTTTAAAACGCACCCTGGGCGTTCCGCTTTTCCAGGAGCAAATGCTCAAGATCGCAATGGTGATGGCCGATTTTTCGGGCGATGAAGCAGAAGAGCTGCGACGGGCACTCAGCTTTCATCGTTCGGAAGAGCGGATGAACAAGGTCTGCGCAAAATTGCGCTTGGCGATGGAACACAAAGGTGTGACCACCGAGAAGATCGACAAAATCATCCAGTCCATTTCGTCTTTTGCGCTTTACGGATTTCCGGAATCGCACGCGATTAGTTTTGCCATTCTCGCCTATGGCAGCGCGTATTTAAAAGTGCATCGCGCGCCGGAATTTTACGCGAGCCTTTTGAACAATCAGCCGATGGGTTTTTATACTCCCGCAACGATTGTGAAAGACGCGCAGCGGCATGGATTGAAGATCAAGCCGGTTTGCGTTTCGCAATCCGAATGGCGCTGTACGGTAATCGATAACAACGCCGTGTGCCTGGGATTTTGTGTTGTGAGCGGATTACGCGAGGAACACGCTGAAGAACTCCTCAGACAACGGCAGGATCGACCATTCGATTCGTTGGATGATTGCAAGCGTCGTGTCCCCCTCTCAAAAGATGAATGGCGCACATTAGCCGAATTGGGAGCGCTCAATTGTTTTGCTACGCATCGGCGTGCGGCGATGTGGGATGTGGAAGAGACGTGCCATCATGACCTTCTAGGGAGCGCACGCTTGAAGCGTGCTGGTTTTGGTCCGGCTCAGACTTTCGGCATTCTGCCGAAACAATCTTTAGAAAGTTTGCGAATGCAGAATGCATTCGCCAGCACGCCAGAGGCGTGTGCTCCCCAGATATCCGAATCGCCCCTTTCACCAATGACGTTACCCGAGCGAGTGAAAGCAGATTACGATACGATGAATCTCACCACTGGCCCCCATCCTATGAAGCTATTGCGGGAAAATTTGCCGAACATCTGGCGCGCAATCGATCTTCCGCACGCGCGACACGGTTCCATCATCCAAATTGCCGGGAACGTGATCTGCCGCCAGCGGCCCGGTACAGCAAGGGGATTTGTTTTTATCAGCCTGGAAGACGAGACCGGTGTTTCAAATGCAATTGTCGATCCTGACTTGTTCGAACACTTTCGCCTCGTGATCACTGAAGAAGCTTTTCTGCTCATCGAAGGCGAAGTGCAGAACTCGGACAACGTGGTCTTGATCAAAGCGCGGAAGATTAAGCCACTCATACACGAACAACTCGTCGGGAGCGAGTCACACGACTTTCGCTAATTCGTTGCAGCGTTGAACCGGTTGAAGCATTAAAACATCAAATACACATCACTTCTGCCGCTTTACGCAGTAGCGTTGCAACGATCACCGGCCTGATCATTCTGCCGCCTGATGGGGTTCGGGCGTTTTCGGTTCGCTCGGTTTTTCCGCTGGCTTCTGATCTGACTCGATCCATTCGGTGTGAAAAACGCCCGGCTTATCGATGCGTTCGTAGGTGTGTGCGCCGAAAAAATCGCGTTGCGCTTGCAAGAGGTTTGCCGGCAACCGAGCCGACCGATAACTGTCGAAGTAAGCGAGCGACGCTGAAAATGCAGGAACAGCGACGCCGTATTTAATGGCTGTTGATACCGCGAGGCGCCAATTGCGCTGCGTTTTTCGGAGGATTCTCGTGAAATAGCGATCGAGCAGAAGATTGTGCAGGGCGGGATCGCGCTGATACGCCTCGACAATCCGGTTGAGAAACTTCGCGCGAATGATGCACCCACCGCGCCAGATGGTGGCGATGTCGCTGAGGTTTAGATTCCAGTTGTATTCGGTGCTTCCGGAGCGCAGAAGCTCCATTCCCTGCGCGTAAGAAACGATCTTCGATGCGTAAAGCGCGTCTCGTATCGCATCGATAAAGCGAGGCCGATTTCCTTTAAATTTCCGATCTCTCGGCTGTGGTAGAATTTTCGACGCAGCTATGCGGTCTTCTTTCCGTGAAGAGACAACCCGGGCTTCAACGGCGGCGTTAATCGTTGAGATGACGACGGATTGTCTGATGGCCGACTGAAGCGTCCAAATGCCTGTTCCTTTTTGTCCGGCTTTATCGAGAATCATGTCGACCAGCGGTTTGCCTGTATCTGGATCGATCTTTCGAAAAATTTCTGAAGTGATTTCAATGAGATAACTGTGCAGCTCGCCTTTGTTCCATTCGGCAAAGACATCGGCAAGCTCCGGAGCCTGCATGCCCAGAATATCTTTCAGGATTGCGTAAGCTTCGCAGATCAACTGAATGTCGCCGTACTCGATGCCATTGTGGACCATTTTCACGTAATGCCCGGCACCGTTGGGCCCCATGTATCGGCAACACGGCTCGCCATCTACTTGCGCAGCGATCTTGCGAAAAATAGGAGCGATGATGTCCCAGGAATCGCGCGAGCCCCCCGGCATGAGCGAAGGGCCCTTGAGTGCGCCTTCTTCGCCTCCCGAAACGCCCATGCCAACAAAATGAATTCCCGTCCCTTCCAGCTCTCTGCCGCGGCGTTGTGTGTCGGTGAAAAGAGAGTTTCCTCCGTCGATGATTACATCGCCTTTTTCCAACAGGGGCGCGAGTTGGCCGATGACTGCGTCCACTGGGGCGCCCGCTTTCACCATGATCATCGCTATCCGCGGCTTTTTAAGCGCAGTGACAAATTCCTCCATGGTGCGCGTGGGCTGAATGTTTTTGCCCTTGGCGCGGCCGGTAGCGAATCTTTCGGTGACCTCAGTGGTGCGATTGAACACCGCGACAGAGAACCCCTTCGATTCCAGGTTCAGAGCGAGGTTCTCACCCATTACAGCCAGGCCAATTAATCCAATATCACATTGATTCGCATTCATTTTGATATCTTCTTTCCAACAACTTGAAACAGGGGGGCCCGGCACACTGTAGCGAGCACTCGATCCTTATGGCAAATCCGGTTTGTGAAGTTTTACTGACAGAGGCGCAACTCAATGCGCCTGAGAATCACGTGGATCCCGCTGCAGGTGCCAGAGTTGATTTCCATGGGATTGTTCGCGGTTCTGAAAATGGGCGCGAAATCGAGGGAATCGATTATGATGCACACTGGAAAATGGCCGAACATCAGCTGAAGGAAATTGCCGAGCAGGCCATAGTCCAATTTAAACTTCGATCAGTTACCATTCATCACCGGGTCGGATTCGTCGCAGTAGGAGAGCCCTCTCTCTTTCTGCGAGTGCTTAGCGGGCATCGTCAGGAAGCATTTCAAGCGAGTCAATGGATCGTGGATGAGTTGAAGAAGAAAGTTCCGATTTGGAAACGGCCACGGTTTAAGAATCATACGCAGCAGGGATCACCGCGCCTCCGTGCGGCAGTAGCGCCGACTACACCAGTATGAACTGGGCCAATCGGATTACGCTGAGTCGGCTTGTCCTGACTATAGTTTTTGTTGGGGCGCTCAATTCCAACTGGCAATATGCACGCACTGCGGCACTGCTTATCTTTCTCATCGCGGGCCTGACGGATTTTGTCGATGGAGAAATCGCCCGGCGATACGGGGTGATCACCAACTTTGGCAAACTGATGGATCCGCTGGTGGACAAGATCATGATGGCCGGGGCTTTTATTTCGTTGGTTCCCCTTAAAGCTATTCCAGCGTGGGCAGCCACAGCAGTCGTAGCGCGCGATTTTTTGATCACGGGTTTACGGCTGATGGCCAGTGCTCAAGGCCGAATTCTTCCGGCAGAGCGGCTTGGGAAACAGAAAACATCCTGGCAGATCATTACTGTTATTTTCTTTCTGGCGCTCCTTTCGATTGCGGAACTGCGGTACGCCGATGAAAAATCGGCCTGGTGGGTGCGCGCGTGGACCGAGGCCGGGCCCGTTCTGGTGTGGGTTACAGTAGCCTTGACGATCTATTCTGCTGTCGGATTCACCTGGCGGAATCGCGAGCTGATTTCGCCCGACCAATAGCCGTCAACAGCAATCGGCAATCTTTACTGTCGGCAATCATTACGCGAGCAATCGATTAACGTAAACTTCGTGTGTCGAGTCCGTTACATCGCACGCTTGGCTCGGCTGTCGCATAATCGTCTGAGCGATTTACAGCTTGGCCTTCGATGCCAAAATTTGTGTACAACGCACGCTGCTGGGCGCCACGCACTTACGATAAATTAAAAGTTAGCGAGTCTTTGTTGGCACGGCATTTGCAGCATTGTGTACGATTACACTTTTCAAGGCGCGCCATGCAATCAAACGCAGTTTCGAAATACAAAGTCTCGCTGCTCTGCATGGCGCTTTGTGGAGTAATGGTTGCCTCGAGTCATGACGCCGCGGCGTTTGGGCTTCAAATGGGTGATTCCCACGAGGTGGGCTGCCTCTGGCCTGGTGTACAAAAAAAGTCGGGTGATCAAAAGAGAGCGACCTATGTGAACCACTTGCTCGGTATGTCTCTTGGCGCGATTAACTTCGCAAACGGCCAGGTCTACTTCCGCTCAAACCAGGCTTTCACGTCTTTACCGGCGGCTACGCAAGCCAGCAACGGCGGTGGTCGAGTGATAAGTCTTGGCACTGGTGGTTTATACACGTATCTCTTCGCGACATACCACGGCTACGGTTCCGAGGTTTGGTACGTGGGTAATCTGCGGGGTATAATAATGATCCCCTTTCTCGCGGGCAGGGCATACCTCACTAGCTGGACCCTTCTTGGAGTAGCCAGTGGAGCGGTACCCGACGGTGGCGTCACGGTAATGTTGCTTGGTGTCGCTCTTGGCGTGCTGGCTTTGGCGCGACGGTTTTTAATGCGATAGGGGGACAATTAAATTCGCGCAACTGCGCAAGAGCTCATGACGCCTGTAGAGTCGCTCAAAACACAACGCGAGCAGTGGAAAGTCACGATTGTGCCAACATGAAAACACACGGTGCAGCAGAATCCATTGGGATCATGGGAGTCGCTGCGGGGGTGGCGATCCTCCTCGGTTTCGGTGCTGAAATCGTCCATTCGGCGATTCCCACCATCAAACTGCCGGGGGCATATCCGTATGAAACACCAGTGCAAGTTCCAGCGCCGCCGCCTGTTTTAGACTCATCGCCGTTGCCGTCACCTGCTCCTTTTCCGTACCCCGGATCGTCCACTCCGCCGTCAAATACTCGGGAGCGCGATTCACGAACAGCAAAGACCGCTCACCCGCTCACGGCGAAAGCTGTGCGGGAGGCAGCATTCAAATACAATGGTGTAGCAAATTTTTGGGGATTTCTGGCAGTGCTGCCTGCGGACGTCAGCGTATTCGATCCACAACTCGGAAAATCACGCACGCTTGTCAAAGGAGGCCGCGTAATGCACAATAATGCAACGTGGCTCCGCAAACAT
>QHOR01000050.1:5497-5867 GCA_003219395.1 Verrucomicrobiota bacterium
TAGCCTGTTTCATAGGCAAAACAGCCCAGAATAGCGTTCGGAGCTTCGGTCTGTTAATTTTGGTATAATACCGGGAGAGGCCGGTAATCGGGCCGGCCTTCATTCGTTTTGCCTGCGGCCAGCGAACGAGGTGCTGAACTGCCAACGCTCGATTATTGAGGACTTGTGCCGATTCCATAGACGTTCCAACGAAATGCTTGCGTCGCCGTGCTGTGCATCAGCAGACATGCTACTCGTCGGCGCGTGCCACGAACGCTCTTCGCGGTGTGCGTCAACAATCCAGATTGTTCTCCCATCACGATCCACGGGCGAAAGACAGTCCCGACTCCATCCGGCTTTGATCAGATTGTGCGCGATTATCTCCTAATAC
>QHOR01000204.1:0-4152 GCA_003219395.1 Verrucomicrobiota bacterium
CGGAGACTGATGATTATCGCCCGCCGCACGCGCCGCTGACTTCTGTGGACGACCTAAAAAAAATCTGTGGGTGGGCCGAATTCACTTCCAAGCCGGGTTGGGACGAAGATTTTACCGTCTGCGATCAATGCATGCAGGGAATCGATGCTGCCTGGGCATCACGCGATGCGCTTCGTGCTTTGGGCATCGGAGACGATTACGTTGACCGATTACTTCAGTTGCGGGCCGGACCAGATGGAGTCGATGGAACACCCGACGATATACAATTTACCACTGTTCAGGACGCTTTAACCAGAGGCCTTGGTCTCAACAGCCAGCAAATTTCTCAGCTTCAAAACCTGATCGGATTCAAATTTCCTGTCTTCCGCGTTGTGAGTACAGGAAAATCAGGCGACGTTACACGCACCGTTCAGATGGTAGTATCAGGAGGCGGTGGCCGAGGTGGCAACCCTTTGGTAATCAGTTGGAAGGAGCTTTAGTATCGATACAGGGACGCCATCCATTTTCATAATTCCTACCGCGCACGGATGGAATTTTCTACGTTTATCCAGCGCTGCATCGCCGCGCGAGGCGGCCGCAGGCAGTGCTGGCCAGAATGGCTCGTGGAACGTGCGTAAGCTGCAGACGCTAGCGGAAGCTGTGCCGCTGTTGTCAGCGACCGACGATTTTGTCCTGGGCTTGCCCGTTGCTGCCGTGATTGCCCAACGATTTCGCCTGCCAAGTGTCGATCCGGCAGAATTTCCAGAAATGATTCGTATCCAAATCGAGAAGGTGTTGCCCTTCTCGGCCGAAGACGTGACCACCGATTTCGAAGTGATCGAACAAGACGAAAACGAAAGTGTAGTCTCGGCGGTGGCGATCAGAAATGAACAGCTAGCGGAAATTGCCGCTCCCTTGCTTGATCATGGCTTTATTCCGCGGCAGGTCACCGTTTATGCAGCACAGCGCGCCAGTACCCATGCACCAAAGGGAAATGCGCTCCTGATTTATCCTGAGGGCGAGACGCTGGTTTACGCGGTGACAGAAAACGGGAAATTGAGTCTCGCGCGGGTGTTCGAAAACGGCAATGGGGAACAACTGCAACTTGAATTGCCGCAGTTGCGGATGAGCGCGGAGCTACAAGGCATCAATGCTTCCTCTCCAAATGTGTTGTTGGATGAAAGCTATTACCAGATGCGGGACACGGTGCAGGGAATTCTCGCCAGCAATACCGAGATAGTCGGCGTTGAGCTGCCACCGGCCTCGGTCAAATTGAACCTGCTCCCGGAAAGCTGGCGCCGCCGCCGGTCACAAGTGATCAGGCAGACAGAATGGCGAAAGCGGCTCGTGTGGGTGGGTGGTGCGTATGTCGCACTTCTCTTTCTTTCATTCGCTTATTTGGGCTTGCTCCGGTTTCAAGGAGGGAATCTGGATCGGCGCATTGCACGCGACGCTCCCGGGACCCAGTTCGTCCGTGCCACGGAAGCGAACTGGAAAGCTCTGTCTCCAGCCATTGATGCGCGGTTCTACCCGGTCGAAATTCTGCTGCATCTTTTCGAAAGTCTTCCATCGCCTGAGGTGCGGATCACTGCGTACAATCAATCGGCGCGCCAGATTTCCGTCGATGGCGAGGCGAATACAGCCGCTCTAGCCTATCAGTTCATCGAAAAAATAAAAAAGAACCCGGATTTGCGAGTCTTTCAATTTGATATGGCTGCGCCTCGTATTCTGCCAAACGATCATGCGCAGTTTCGATTGGAAGGGAAACCACGATGATACCGCAATGGTACCAGCGAATGAATCCACGTGAGCGTGTGCTCGCATGGATAGCCGCGGGCACGGTGTTTGTGTTACTCAACCTCTTTATCTTGAGTTGGGTTTTCGGCGCGCTTGCCAGGGCGCAAAAGCAAATCGCGACGCGCAGAGCAACCTTGGCCGAAGAAACCCTTTATGTGAAGGAACGAGACCTCTGGACGAAACGCGAGGAATGGATCCGTCAACATCAACCAACTCTCAAGGATCCCGCAGAGGCCTCCGCGCTGCTTGACCAGCTAAAGCAAATAGCCGGCAAATATAACGTTCTGATTGAGAATCCTGCGATTGGTTCCGGAGAAACGACGCCATATCATCAGGCGGTTTTTGCTTCCATTGAAACGAAAAGCCCGTGGCCGCCGCTGGTTCATTTTCTTTATGATGTGCAGCGACCCGATGCCTTTATCGTATTTGAAAATGTCAATCTGGCGATTGACGGCAGCGATCCCACGATGATGCGTGGCAAATTTAAAATCGCCCGTTGGTTTGCTCCGGCACAGCGAACGAAGTAAAATAAGGTGCTTTATTTATGAGATATTCAGTTCCAGTAATTGGCGTCGCCACTTTGCTCGCGTCGATCGGCGCGCAGGCCGAAGATATTCTGCCACCGCGGTTCGCGTACGATCGTTATTCAAAGATGGTGGATAAGTCGCCGTTTGCGATCGCGACAGCAGTGGCTGCGCCTGCGGCAACGCCCGATTTTGCCAAAGACCTTTACGTAGCCAATGCCGCCCATTCCGCCGATGGCGATTTGGTAACGCTCGCCTCAAGTTCCGATCACACTTTCAAGAAATACCTTACCACCAAGGCACCTGTAGATGGTTACAGCATCGCCAACATTGAATGGTCGGAGCGCGTTGGTGCGACGAAGGTGACAATCAGCAAGGATGGAAATTTTGCTACCATCACATTTAACCAGGCGCTTTTGCAGCAGTCTGCGCCCAATTCCGCGCTAGCTGGCAGGACGCTCTCCCCACCCGCGCCTAACATCCCCACGCCTAACGTAGTCTCGCCGAAATTACCTGCTGGCTTGCCTCCCGAGATGCAAAAACTGGTTCCACCCACGCGAGAGCTTCGGGCGCCGCATTCGCGAGGTTTAATTCAACGGAACCCAAGAGGGGCGTCGAAGGCGCCCGGAGCAAAAAATTGAGGACTGACTGGCCGGCTTAGCCGCCCCAATCGTCATCTGCAGTATCAGTCTGTCGATCCGGCCCGGCAGAATACAGATCGTAGCCGCTTGGGTTTTTCAGACCGGGGCAGCGATAAATGTATTCGTTTCCCCAGGGGTCTTTTGGCAGCTCTTTGAATAGCTGATACCATCGGGCCGGCCTGGGATCCTTGTCAGGCTGCGTCACCAACGCCTGCAGGCCTTGCTCGGTTGTCGGATAAAAGCCATTCATGCTTTCATACAACTGCAATTGTGTTTTGATCGCCTGGACGTCAGCTTGAACCCGCATCGTTTTTGCGATGGCCGTGGTGTTGCCGAGTTTAGAAATCGCCACTCCCAATATAATTACGATGATGCTCACAACGAGCATGATCTCGAGAAGCGTGAAGCCGTGTTGTTTTCTTTTCATTGTTGTCTCGATAAAGGAGGCAGTCCTCCCGTTCTGTCGCAGGTAACACTACCTTGCTCTTTCAGATTTTCTAGTGCCCGGTGCGCAACAGATAATCCGACTTGTCCCAGATGTATTTTAATTGAACCTGCGTGGCCCGTATTGCCGAAGCGCCGCTCTCGGCGCCGTTCACAATGGTCAAATCGTTCGTACCCGCTTTTAAGCTGGCGGCCGGCACAATTTTCTGAGCGCGCAGCCATCCGGTGTAGTTGAATTGCATTTGCGTGGAGAGCGGTTCCACTTCGCCCCGGTAGGCCGGATCAGCAAGGTCTGGCAGGGCTAGCGACGCAGGCCCGATATCTTGGTCGTTAACATAAATTTCCGGCGGAGCGTCGATCCGTGGGTTGGCGATTTCGAAAGTCAACAGCGCTGTCAGCGGCTGTGTTTCGATTGGAAATTGAAATGCAGCGCCCTCCTGGTTTTTGGGGTCAATGCGGATTGTCTCAGCCGCCAGGGTCGCGGTAACGGTCCCAAAGTTCTCAACGTCGTCAGGCGGCGGATGCAGTGTCGGTACCGATGAGAAAGGTTCGGGAATTACGTCCCGATGTTCTGTGTTCACTGGATGCACGACCTCACTGCTTGTCATCCAATCGAGATACGCTGCGCGCACGGTTTTTCCGTCGCCTGGTACTTCGATGTCGATGGAAGAGGCTCCAGTCATCGGAATGATTACGGAATCCGAACTCGGCAGATTCATTCGCGCTCCAAGAGTGCCAGAGCGCAGAACGTGTGTTCCGGATTCGTC
>QHOR01000204.1:4169-4902 GCA_003219395.1 Verrucomicrobiota bacterium
TTGATCGGGCTTGTCATCGAAGAACAGCCGGAAAAACAGAACCTGATATTCAGGGCTGGGTTGCCTGACGCGAATGCGAAAGACACTTTTGGACAGGGGACTCCTTTCTGTCGTTTCAGTCGGCAGCAAAGTCAGCGCTTCAACCCAACCGGGGGCGTTCTGTGTTTTTGAATTTTGGAGCGCATTTTGGCGCAGATCCAGCCAGGCGCTTTCCGGGATCGGCTGCTGCGCCGCGTCGATTGGGGCCGGCAGAGCATCAGTCAATGCTTCCTGTGCAGATACGCGGCAGATGGCGGCGAAGAATATCGCAAAGGCAGCGCGAAGTAACATTGAGCGGGCGAGATTATTCCTGCACGGCGTCGATTGCAAGTCTTCAGTTTAATGCGGTCTGAACTGCAGGCTGTGCGTCATTTCGAACACGGCCGAGAGAATGCTGAAAACAACCAGACCAACGAGGGCGGCAATCATGACGATGATAATTGGCGGAATGAGTTGCGAGATTAAGCCCACCGTCCGGTCCAGTTCGCGCTCATAAACGTCTGCAATAGCCTGCATCGTTTCCGCGAAACGCCCGGTTTGTTCTCCCACCGCCATCATATCCGTGAACAATTCCGGGAACAACTTTTGCGCCTGCAGAGCCGCCGAGAGAGTCGCGCCTTCGATGACCGCTTTGCGCACGTCGCCGAGCTTTAGTTCGAGGAATCGGTTCCCCGCAATTTCCGTTACCAGATCG
>QHOR01000205.1 GCA_003219395.1 Verrucomicrobiota bacterium
TCCCGAGGCGGCTTTGTTTGAGGGCTTGACCATTTTCATACCGAAAAGCAAGCGCAGGATATTGTTTCGGCGAATACCGAATTCGTAGATCGTCGTAATCAGCAAAAAAGAACTAGCCGCAATGCTGCCGAACTTTACCAAATCGGGAATCCGTGATTGCACAATAAGATAGCCAATGCCGAGGATAATCGTTTGATGCAAGACGTAAAACGGCAACACGGCCTCGTTGCTATATCGGACAAAGCCATTGCTGAATCCAAGCCATTTGCGCCCCGCGCCAAGAATTGCCAGGATAAAACACCAGGAACACAAAGCGAATAGTGGCAACAAGACCCCGTAGCGGAGGGTGCCATATTTTGGATCGCCCCCCAACCTCCATACCGCCAAGAGGCTCAGAAATAGGACTGTTGCCCCTATCAATGAGGCCCAGCGCAGTTTTTCTATCCTCTCCTCGATTTCGGGACGCGCAACTAACTCGAAACCGTACACGAAATAAAAAGCGTAAATAATCAACGGCCACCCTCCGAATCCGCGTTGGCCCCAGAACGTGCGAGGATCTAGCACCGCTATCAAAATCATTTGAGGGGCAGCCAGCAGGTAAATCGCTCCCCCGAATGAGAACAAGCGACCAAAGCTCTTGGCAAACCAAGTGACGCCCGATCGACCCTGTGCCCAAACAAAGAGTGGGAGACAGATTAACGTGAGGACAAACAGCGCTTCCAGATACCACAAGTGGAGGCCCATCCACGCAAAGTTTCCTCCAAAGAAGTACCATCCTTTGAAATACTGCGGGTAGAAATCAAAGAACGAGCCTTTAAATCCTGAGAAACTGACGCGTTCCAAATAGACCTGGAAGGCGACATGCGTGAGCATCCCGACTACCAGCGGAATCAGCAAACGCAGAGCGCGATCCTTCAGAAATTTCCCTGGCCGGCTCCAGCCTAACGCGTAAAAAGTGCTTGCGCCCGAAATGACAAAAATCAACGGCATCATCCAGCAGATCAGGAACACATTCCAAATCGTTACACTTTGATGATGAAGCGGGTTTTTCACGTGCCAGCCATCCGTATCGAAGAAGCGGCCGCAGTGAAAAATGAAAACGATGAAAATCACCAATACCCGCAGCCAGTCCAGGTCGTAGCGCCTTTGGGGATTGGTCAATGGTTCAGGAGATGATCTCACGAGCTGTTGGGTTCGGCTCCCCAGCACTTCCTTACGAGAGCGACGGGTATTCTATTCATACAAACATTTCAGACTTCCTTCGCCCAATGATGCCATTCCTTTCTTGGTAAAGTATTGGCCTTGGTTGCGCGGAAAACCCCCTTTCATGCGCGGTCGCTGACGACCTCTTTAGGTACTTTCGAGGCATATAGCTGAACCAAGGTCTGCCGCGTGGATTGGAGTCGCTGGATTAATGTCTTGGTTAGACGCCATAATAATTCGTTACCGAAATCGGAGTTGCGCTCTACATGTTGGCGCAGAAAAGGAGCGGCAAATGAGATGACATCGGTCGGGGCGGCGGTCTTGGCGGTAAAACACCATTGATAAGGCGGGAACAGCCACGACCAACCAAGGGCCTCTCCAGCTCCAAGTGTTTGGATAGGCACAACGCCGTCATGCGGGACACTGGTCTCCAACATGACTTTGCCACTCAGGATCAAATAGAAATGGTCCGCTTCGCCTCCCTCTTGAAATATTTCTTGTTGCGATCCGAAGCGCCGCAGCGAAGCGCAATCTCGCAGTGGAGTCAGGAACTTTTGCTCCAACCCATCGCAAAAAGGATGCCCGGCAATAACTTCCTCCAACGCCAATAATGTTTTCATACGACTTTCCCTTTCATTTTGCATACCCTTCCAGGCACGACAGCCCGGACTTTCGCTCGACCATTTTACCTGGGGACAACTCTTTCTGATCGTGCAAAGGGATAATGGCGAGGGACCACGCCTTGCTGCCGTGATAAATCACCTTCTCAACCGGTGAGGTGCACTCGAAGCGCACAGCGTATTCATTGCGCCCTTGCCTACTCAATTGGACAATCAGGAGATGATCAAGCCGGCAGGCAACAACCATTCATCGCATTCCAGGTCTGAGAGCAGGTAGTTGGCCGCGTCGCCAATCTCGACGCGGCGGCCCGGCCTAATCTCAACCTGTTGCGAATTCTCCACTCACCGCAGGGTAACCGGAGGGGTTGTCTGGGCGTGCAGGATACTCTCCAAAACCGTAGTAACCTTTTCGGCCCGGAAGTGAATCGTATCCAGCGTAATGACAAACTCCTGTTCCAACTGCGCCGGTGAAAGCTTTACGGCTTTGGTCGAGACCGGCGGATTATCATAGCCGCTCAGTGCCCGAACCGGTCGGTTGTTTCTCGAACTGGCCAACTCCGCACCCGCCGTAACACTTTCCTCTGGTAAAGGGATAGTTTTCACAGCCAATTGAACCTAAAGGCTTCAGCCCGGTTCTGCGCTACTCAAATTTTGCCAAATACTCACCTTTTTTTGGCCGACCGGCACTATGGGTCGGAGGAAAACCCTAGGTAGCAAAGCAGGCTTTTGTTGAATTTGGACCAAAAAATGCCGTATTGATTAAAACAGAAAACCAGATGCCAAACTCCGACCAACGTCAGCCAGGTCAAGATATACCAACACCAGTAAAGACGTCCAGGCCATCTCGCTTTTTTCCCGGACTGGCGCTCTATCGAAATTACGATCGTAAATGGCTCCCGCGCGATTTGTTGGCAGGCATCAGTGTGTGCGTAGTCATGATTCCTTCTGTGATTGCATACGCCGAGTTGATGGGACTGCCGCCTCAACAAGGTCTCTATGCAGCCTTGGCGCCATTGATCATTTATGCTCTGTTCGGAAGTTCACGGCAGATGATCGTTGGACCCGACATTGCCATTTCGCTTCTCATTGCGAGTACCATAGGACCGCTAGCTGCGGGGGACGCCATACACGCGGCGACTTTGGCAGCGATGTTGGCTTTGCTCAGCGGATTGCTCCTGTTACTTGGCGCGCGGGCGAACTTCGGTGTGGTCGCGGATTTTCTCTCCAAACCGGTTTTGGTGGGCTACATGACCGGCGCAGCTTTGATTCTTATGGCCTCGCAACTGAACAAATTGTTCGGCATTAGCCTCAAGAACAACGACTTCTTTCCACGTCTTGTCGAACTGGCGAACAAATTGCCTCAGACGCATGGCCTGACGTTAATGTTTGGATTAGGCTTCTTGCTGCTCCTCGTCGTCCTCCGCCGATGGGCGCCGAGAATTCCTGGTGTGCTGGTCGTTTGTGTCTTGGCGACAGGGGTTTCAGTCGGTTTTGGACTGGAGCAACGCGGCATTACCATTGTAGGGGCATTCCCGCGCGGGTTGCCTTCCTTCGAGCTTCCGGTCGTTTCCTGGCGTGAACTGCAACTTTTACTTCCAGCGGCCATTGGCATCGCGTTACTGACCTACACCGAGGGGATTTTGCTGGCGCGCGCGTTTGGCGCGAAAAATGGTTACGAAGTTGACGCCAACAAGGAATTGACGGCATTGGGTCTGGCAGACTTAGCAGCGGGACTGTTCCAGGGCTTTTCAATCACCGGCAGTCAGGCTCGGACCACCATCAATGACGCGACCGGAGCCAGAAGCCAATTGTCGAGTCTGGTGGCCGCGGTATTCCTGGCTTTGTTTCTGATTTTCCTCACGCCTTTGATAGCTCGGCTGCCCCAAGTGGCTCTGGCGGCGGGCCTCATTTTTGCAGGATTCAACCTCATTGAATTCGATGTCATGGTGCGTATTTACAGATTTTATCCACAGAGCGCAGTGGTCGCGGCGATGACCACATTGAGCGTATTGGCTGCAGGGGTGGTACCGGGCATCATCTTTGGAGTGGCGCTTTCTTTACTCGGACTGATCAATCGGATCTCCCGACCACCCGATGCGATCCTCAGCGCGGTTGCGGGTGAGGGTTTCCACGACCTAGGCGCCAGGGAAACCCAAACAATCCCTGGTCTAATCGCTTACCGGTTTTATGCGCCGCTGCTGTTTTCCAACGCTGGTCATTTTGTTGAGCGCGTGAGGCAACTCATTATGAATTGCCCGAAACCGGTGCGCTGGTTTCTGCTGGATGCCCAGGCGATTACCGATATCGATATTACGGCCGTGGAGACATTGCACGCGCTCCATCAAGAACTCCGCAGCCGGGGCATTGCTTTGAAAATCGCGCATGCCAATCGTCCGCTCATTCAACTTCTTGAACGCACCGGCCTGGCCGGGGAAATTGGCCAACAGAGTTTCTTTCCTTCGGTTCATGAAGCCGTCGAGGCTTTTACTAGAGACCAAACAAAGGGCATTCCGATTTAAGTACCGTGCCGTGCGCGGTCGGCATTGAAACAATTACCGGAATCCTAGCTGATATGGCAAACCCCATAAAGATCACAGCTGAATACGCCAAAACAAAAGACAGTTCTTCCGGGTATTTAGAGTATTCGCGGTTTAAAAATGAGCGGTTTTTACTTGTGATCCAAGAAGGATGAGCGCCCAAACTAATTCGGTTCTGTAATCACCGTCAGCCGATCAAGGGCGGGCGCAGCGACTTTCTGCTTGGTACCGCTGGGCCAAACAATTTCGAGGCTGTCGATTTTCTGAGCCTGCCCAAGGCCGATGGTAACTGGTAGTTCGGATTGCGAGAGATAGCTGCGTGTC